>NZ_JBAPKY010000234.1:0-506 GCF_037083785.1 Roseovarius sp. D22-M7 | reverse complement strand
GAAGGGCCACCCGGGTTCGCGCCGCTGATGCTGTGCGATGATGGGCATCCCGACGCGCCGCCCGAGGCCACATCGACCGCGGGCGCGCCTTTGATCGAGATCGCGGTTGGCGAGGTATCGATCCGTCTGGACGCGGGCACTTCGGCGGCACGGATTGCCGAGATCGTGCGGGCGGTGGGATGACCGACATGATCATGCCGACGCACAGGGTGCGCATCCTGGTGGCGACGCAGCCCGTGGACTTCCGGAAAGGCCATGACGGGTTGGCCGCTCTGGTGCAGTCGGTTTTGCGGGAGGATCCGTTCACGGGCACGGTGTTCGTGTTCCGCGCGAAGCGGGCCGACCGGTTGAAGATCCTGTTCTGGGACGGGACCGGTTTGGTGATGGCCTACAAGCGCCTGGAGGAGACAACGTTCACCTGGCCTACGATCAAGGACGGCCTCATGACGTTGAACCGGGCGCAGTTCGAGGCCCTTTTCTCTGGCCTGGACTGGCGCCGGGTGAAG
>NZ_JBAPKY010000233.1:0-520 GCF_037083785.1 Roseovarius sp. D22-M7 | reverse complement strand
TGTGTGCACATCGGCGATCGGGAAAGCGACATCTTTGAGCTCTACTGCCTGGCCGAGGAACTCGGGACCGGGTTCCTCGTCCGCAGTTGCGTCGACCGCCTGGCAGAAGATGGCGGCACGACGATTGCCAGGGTGATGGCAGGAGTGCAGTCGAGCGGCACCCACGAGGTCCGGTTTCGCGATGCGCACGGTAATGACCATTGCGCCGTGCTATCGGTCCGGCACGCGACGATGACGGTCCGCCCGCCGATCGGAAAGCAGCGGAAATACCGGCATCAGGAGCTCCAGATCATCCATGCCGAGGAGCTCGATCCGCCGGAAGGTCGGGCGCCCGTCTTCTGGAAGCTGATCACGAATTTGCCGGTGGCCACCCATGCGGAGGCCGTGCACAAGCTCGAATGGTATGCCCTGCGCTGGAAGATCGAGACCTTCTTCCGAACCTTGAAGACCGGTTGCCGGATCGAGGAGTTGCGCCTCGCTACCGCCGACCGCCTGGCAAACTGCATCGCGCTCTGCTGCG
>NZ_JBAPKY010000232.1:0-528 GCF_037083785.1 Roseovarius sp. D22-M7 | reverse complement strand
GGCTTCCTGGCCAACGGCATCCGTCGCAACAAGATCGAGAAGATCAGATGTCTTATCGATACAGAGCCAAGGCCCGTTCGGACGACCGGCGAAGACGAGCACGCCGATGCGTCCGAGCGAGACCCGCGCAAGACATGCCTGAACTGCGGTGGCGCGATGATCGTCATTGAAACCTTCACCCGCGGCCAAACCCCGAGATCGCGCGCACCGCCATGGGAGGACGCCGCATGATCCATCCGTCACACCCGGCCCTGCGATCTCGAGGCGTCGGGTCCTTCAGTGCGGCCATCCCACTGAAACCTCCACTGCAACGGGCCCAGAGCGGCGAAACAAGGCACGAGAGACGCAATCGGTCTGCAGAAATCGACGGGCTGACCTTCCCAGACGAAAAAGGCCGCGAAGATCGACGCATCGACTGCCCAAGACCTGAGCAACAATCCCCATAACACTGAAACCCGCCCGCGCTTTCCTCCTTGTCAGGTTTATCGCCGCTGAATGGCGCGCATCCAGCAGCCACAAACCTTAGAC
>NZ_JBAPKY010000231.1:0-536 GCF_037083785.1 Roseovarius sp. D22-M7 | reverse complement strand
CTGCAATCCAGACGCCGTATACATGGCCGCAACCGAAATCATGCCAGCTTCGACCGAGACGCTCTTGCCCCGCGGGAGCCATCCATACATGGTCCAAGCGACAATGGCGAACGACTTTACCTATGTGTCCACGGTGGCAGGGCTTTATCTATGTGGCCTTCCTCATCGACACATTCGCCGAGCGCGTCGTTGGATGGCGAGTCTCGCGGTCTGCCAAGACTGATTTTGTGCTCGATGCCTTGGAGCAGGCCCTGCAGGATCGACGGACTGTTCAGAAAGGAAGATTGATCCATCACTCGGATCTTCGCTTGCCTCTTGCCATCGCAACCTCCTTCAAAAGGGTGTTGCGACGACCGGTTGAGACCGCCCAGTACCTGTCGATCCGCCATGCCGAGCGGCTGGTCGATGCCGACATCGACACCTCGGTCGGCACCGTTTGGGACTGCCTCGACTGTGAGTATGGTATTGCAGCCTGATGGCCTGACCCATGCTACGATTGACTGCGTGTCATTGCGTTGACGTGTCGACCATCAGGT
>NZ_JBAPKY010000230.1:0-540 GCF_037083785.1 Roseovarius sp. D22-M7 | reverse complement strand
ACTGCACGAAGATCGTGTCCGCCGCGTCCGGGTCGCTGTCATTGGCCAGAAGGCCCGCCGCCGCGCCGATGGTCAGCGTCTCGCCGTCATCGGTGGTGTAGGTCTCGTCGGCCACAACCGGCCCCTCGTTGACGACATCGATGGTCAGTGTCCCCTGGTCGGTCGCCGTGCCGTCGGAAACGGTGTAGCTGATCGTCTCGGCGCCCACGAAGCCGGGATCGGGGGTGTACTCGAACGAGCCGTCCGTGGTCACCGACAGATCGCCGTTGCCGGCGGCGGTGAAGGACTGCACGAAGATCGTGTCCGCCGCGTCCGGGTCGCTGTCATTGGCCAGAAGGCCGAGAGCTGCGCCGATGGTCAGCGTCTCGCCGTCATCGGTGCTGTAGGTCTCGTCGGCCACAACCGGCGCGGTGTTCGTCGGGTCGGCCACCGTGATCGTCACCGCCGCCGGGGCGGCTGCGTCCGCGCTGCCATCATTGGCGAAGTAGGTGAAGCTGTCGGACCCCGAGAACCCGGCATCCGGCGTGTAGCCGAAGGACC
>NZ_JBAPKY010000229.1:0-541 GCF_037083785.1 Roseovarius sp. D22-M7 | reverse complement strand
CTGTCGTCGACCGGCTGGCCGAGCACCTGAATGCGTCCACCAAGCTGTTCATGGACGAGACCACGGCGCCGGTGCTGGCTCCGGGGCGGGGACGGACATCGTGCCGGCGGCGCGTCTTCGACACGACGACCGGTTATCTCTGGGCGCTGGCCCGTGACGACCGCAACTGGGGCGGCGCTGACCCGCCCGGCGTGGTGTTCTTCTACGCCCCTGGCCGGGGTGGCAAGAATGCTGAAACCTTCCTGCGCCGCATCGCCGATATTTACAAGGTCGAGGCCGACATCCGCGTCTGCGCCCCCGGGCAAAGGCTCTCCGCCAGACACGCGCGAACGGCCGAGCTGGTTGCGGCGTTCGGCGACTGGCTGCCGGAGCAGCGACTGCGCGTGTCGGCGAAATCCCGGCTCGGCGAGAAGCTGGCCTACATCCATCGCCACTGGGAGGGCCTGCAGACCTTCCTCCATGACGGCCGCGTCGAGATCGATTCAAACAGCGTGGAGAATCTGATCCGCCCGATCGCACTGAACAGGAAAAATGCGCTGTT
>NZ_JBAPKY010000228.1:0-545 GCF_037083785.1 Roseovarius sp. D22-M7 | reverse complement strand
CCGGGGTAGGCTCAAGCGCCAGGGTGGATCCCATATGCGCCAGCATCTGCGCGTCGACGCGGTCGGTCTTGGCGATTTTTCCGGTCGCCTGCGCGTAGCGGCGCGCACGCGAAGGATTCACCTTGACCGGACCGTGTCCCGCCTTCGACACCGCCGCCTCGAGATCGCGATGAAAGCGTCCCGTGGCCTCGTAGACGACGCGGACCGGTACTGCCCCGAGCCATTTGCACAGCGCCTTGAGCCCCGGCACGTCGTTGGAAAACCGCATGTGCTTGCGGTCGGAAAGTCGCCAGACGTCGAGACTGGCTTTGGAAATGTCCACTCCGATGGTATCGTTCATTGCTTTTCGTCTCCTGGCCTTGTCATGCGGGGCAACGGGCAAGCCGTTCCCCAGGTATCCGTTCAGGACATGCGAAAAGCGGGGGGTGACCCTACTACTGACCGGCCCTGATGCGACCACCTCCATAACGGTCCGGCCCCCCGCTGCTTCCCGGCATATTTGGGGTGCCGGGAAGCAGCTCCCGTATCGCACGGGAACTGGGGTT
>NZ_JBAPKY010000227.1:0-546 GCF_037083785.1 Roseovarius sp. D22-M7 | reverse complement strand
GTGAACGACGATCCAGTGGCGTCGGATGACACGGCGAGCACGAACGAGGACGCGGGGGTCGCCATCGACGTTCTGGCCAACGACACGGATGTCGACGGCGACACGCTGACGGTGGCGAGCCTCGGCGCGGCGGCGAACGGCAGCCTGGTCGATAATGGTGACGGCACCGTCAGTTACACGCCGGATGCCGACTTCAACGGGTCCGACAGCTTCACCTACACCGTCGAGGACGGTAATGGCGGCAGCGACACCGCGACCGTGTCGGTCACGGTGGGCCCGGTGAACGATGCGCCGGTGGCGGCGGACGACGCCTATGCGACGGCGTACCAGACAGCGCTGACAATCGCGGCGGCGGGCGTGCTCGCGAATGACACCGACGTCGAGGGTGACACGCTGAGCGCGGTGCTCGACAGCGGGCCCGCGAATGGGAGCCTGACGCTGAACGCGGACGGGTCCTTCGGCTACACGCCGGATGCCGGGTTCTCGGGGTCCGACAGCTTCACCTACTTCGCCAATGATGGCAGCGCGGACGCAGCCGCCCCGGCG
>NZ_JBAPKY010000226.1:0-573 GCF_037083785.1 Roseovarius sp. D22-M7 | reverse complement strand
GCACCCAACATGGCACATTGCGATGCCGGAAGCGGGAGCCATCCACTCCATCAATGGCGCGACAATGACGACTGCACAAGATCGGCGCCGTGCTGGAAGCACGCCTTCGGCGTGACGAGCGGACCGAGCGGCTGGACATCGTGCCGGCGCAGCTGCGTGTGATCGTGACCTTGCGTCCCAAGAATGCCTGCCGCGCCTGCACCGATGGTGTGACACAGGCTCCGGCCCCGGCGGCCCTGATCTCGGCCGGTCTGCCCACAGAGGCACCATCGCCCATATCCTGGTCAGCAAGTATGCCGACCACCTGGCATTATATCGCCAGAGCCAGATGCTCGCCCGGTCGGGTGTCACCATCGATCGCGGCACCCTGGCCGACTGGGATGAAGATCGGTCCCGCAGGGATCAAGCCGTCCAGTGGACGGTTTGAAGGTATGAACGGGCGGAGCCCCGGGGAGTGTCGCCGCATCCCACCTGCGGCCTGTCGTCGACCGGCTGGCCGAGCACCTGAATGCGTCCACCAAGCTGTTCATGGACGAGACCACGGCGCCGGTGCTGGCTCCGGGGCGGGGACGG
>NZ_JBAPKY010000225.1:0-594 GCF_037083785.1 Roseovarius sp. D22-M7 | reverse complement strand
CGCGCCCCACCACGCAGGCACAGGGCCCGTCCCCGGCCGACTTGGCGGCGGAGAATGCCCGGTTGAGACGGGAGCTACAAAAGGCCCGGACGGAGCGCGACATCTAAAAAAAAGCCGCGTTCGCCTGCTCTCTCGGACCGGTGGCGTTCGCAGGCTCACTCTTCGGCGCGGCCACCCGATGAGCTTCGGGTTCGTGGATGAGCATCGTCATATCTGGCCCGTGCGCACCATCTGTGCCGTGCTCGGCGTCTCGGTCAGTGGACACTATGCTTGGCGCCGCCGCGCGGAGAGCCGGCGCAGTATCGAGAACCGGGCCTTACTAAACGATATCCGTTGCGCGCACGCGGAAAGGGGTGGATGCTACGGTGCGCCTCGCGTCCATGCAGCTCTGCGGGCTGCCGGTCGATGCGTCGGGCGCCACCGTGTCGCGCGTCTCATGCGCCATGCCGGCCTGCGTGGACTGGCCGCAATCCCGCGCCGGGTGCGCACGCCCGACAGCCGGCACAACTATCCGATCGCACCGAACAGGCTGCGCAGGAACTTCACGGCCACGGCCCCAAACCAGGTCTGGCTGGCCGACCTGACCTACATCAG
>NZ_JBAPKY010000224.1:0-600 GCF_037083785.1 Roseovarius sp. D22-M7 | reverse complement strand
CTGGACGGGCGCCTCGGGCCAGAGCTCGGCCAGCGCCGCCTCCAGCCCGGGCGCGCCGTCGACGATGATGAAGCCGGGCTCACGCAGGCCGCGGGCACTCAGGTCCTGGAGGAACGCTCGCCACGCGGCGACCGTTTCACCGCCCATGTTCTTGAGCCCGATCAATACTTTCTGGCCGTCGCGGCGCACGCCGATCGCCACGAGTATCGGGATCGCCGTGGCCTTCTTGTCGATCCGCGCCTTGACCACCGTGCCGTCGAGGATCAGCCGGACGGTGTCCTCGCCGCCGAGGTCGCGCGTATTCCAGGCTTCCCAGTCGGTCTTCACCTTGCGCCAGGCCCGGCTGACGACATCCTTGCCCATGGCGCCGGCGAACAGCGTCGAGAGCGCACGCTTCACGCGTCGCGTGTTCGTGCCGGCGAGATAGGCGCCCGCGATCAGCGCCTCGGCCTTCCGGGTCAGCCGGCGATACCGCGGCAGCGCCTGCGAGCGCCATTCGCGCCGCTGGCCATCCGCGCCCGCGATCCGGGCCCGGGGCACGCGCACCGTCTCCGGGCCGAAGGTGCCGACAATCTCCCGGTCGCGGTGCCCGTTGCGATA
>NZ_JBAPKY010000223.1:0-623 GCF_037083785.1 Roseovarius sp. D22-M7 | reverse complement strand
CGGCGCGATTTGATTTTCCCGGGGTGATGGCCGGGGCAGCGACAAGGATATTTCTCGATGAAGATCGCGATGATCGGGACGGGCTATGTGGGTCTGGTCTCGGGGGTGTGTTTTTCGGATTTCGGGCATGACGTGGTCTGCCTCGACACCAATCCCGAAAAGATCGCCATGCTGGAGCGCGGCGAGGTGCCGATCTTCGAGCCGGGCCTCGACGGGCTGATGGCCAAGAACGTGGCCGCCGGGCGGCTGCGCTTCACCACCGATCTCGACCGCGCGCTCGACGGCGCGCAGGCGGTGTTCATCGCCGTGGGCACGCCGACCCGGCGCGGTGACGGGCATGCCGACCTGACCTACGTGATGGCCGCCGCCCGCGACGTGGCGCGCGCCGCATCCGGCTACGTGGTGATCGTCATCAAGTCGACCGTGCCGGTGGGCACCAATGCCCGCGTCCGCGAGGTGGTGGCCGAGGCCAACCCGGATCTCGATTTCGACGTCGCCTCGAACCCCGAATTCCTGCGCGAGGGCGCGGCGATCGACGACTTCATGAAGCCCGACCGCGTGGTCGTCGGCGTCGAGACCGATCGCGCCGCACAGGTGATGGCCGATATCTACCGGCCGCTGTA
>NZ_JBAPKY010000222.1:0-627 GCF_037083785.1 Roseovarius sp. D22-M7 | reverse complement strand
TCTCCGACGTCAAGTCAGGGCGCGATCTGTCCGCCTGGATCGGACTGACGCCCAAGCCACACTCGACAGGTGGCAAGGAACGATTGGGGCGGATCTCAAAGATAAGCAACAGGTATCTGCGGCGGCGGCTCTATCTTGGGGCCATCGCACAGGTCAGCGCCAGGCGCCGTGGCGAGCCTGGCGACGATTGGCTGTGGCATGGGCTCCGCCCGTTTGTTCGCTCACATCATCCCCCGGATGATGTGCCGCATGCTGCGGATCGCTCCAAACTCCAGCGCAAGACACCCGAACAGGCCGCGATTGCCCTGGCCAACCGCATGGCGCGCACGGCCTACGCGCTGATGAAGAACCAGACGGAAGTCCGGGCGGCAACCGCCGCCTGACAGAAAAAGGGCGATCAGCCCTTACAAGAAGGCAAGTGCGTCGCGCCAAAGGCGCGCCCTGTCCTGAGTGGCACGCCTTCGGCGTGACGAGATGATGGCAATGACGGACATATCGCCAAGGACACCCTGTTCGGACCGGAGCGCAACCAAGCGCGTGCCATTGATTGGGACCAAAGCGACCGCGGACTTTCATCAAGGCGCGCAGCCATCGTGCTGCAATCCAGACGCCGTATACATGGCCGCA
>NZ_JBAPKY010000221.1:0-635 GCF_037083785.1 Roseovarius sp. D22-M7 | reverse complement strand
AGATCGTCCCCGGTCCAGAGGTCCTGGGCGTCCAGACCCCGACCGTCGCGGATATAGACGAGGGGGACGAAACCGTCACCGCCGCCATCCACGTCGACCTCGAGCCGGCCGATGGTGCCCTGTTTCTCGATCCGCACATGGCCCGCGATGCTGCTGCCGTCGTAATTCGACAGCATGTCGCGCAGCTCCAGCCGGTCGCCCTCGGCGAGGTTGAAATCCTTCAGGTCGTCGCCGGGGTTCAGCAGATCTTCGGGCAGGAACACGAAGGTGTCCGCGCCGGCGCCACCCTGCAGCTTGTCCGGATCCGCACCACCGATGATGATGTCGTCGCCGGTGTCGCCGAGGATGGTGTCGCGCCCGGCAAGTCCGAGGATCGTGGTGTTCTCTCCCGGCAGCCCCTGCAATATGTCGTCGCCGGACGTGCCGATCACGTCGCCCTCGATCTCGGGGGCGGGCGGCAGCGGCGTGGTATCGAGGGTCAGCCCCGGTCCGGCGACGGTCGCGCTGTTGCCCGCGCCATCGGTCGCCGTGACGGAGCTCGTCAGCGCCCCGTCGGCAAGCGTGGAAAGATCGAGGCTGACCGGGCCGTCCGCCCCGATCGCACCCGAGGTGACGGTCGCGATGCCATCGCTGAC
>NZ_JBAPKY010000220.1:0-646 GCF_037083785.1 Roseovarius sp. D22-M7 | reverse complement strand
GACGGCGCTGGTCGCGGCGGTCGGTGACCGGAGTTGCTTCGAGAACGGACGCCAGTTTGCCGCCTGGCTCGGACTGGTTCCCAGGCAAAGGTCGAGGGGCGGGAAGCCCCGGCTGTTCGGAATCGGCAAACGTGGCGATCGATATCTGCGCACCCTGATGATCCATGGTGCGAGGGCCGTTCTCGGCAAAGCCCAGGGCAAGGAGGATCCCAGAGGCCAATGGATCGGCAGGATGCGGGAGCGGCGGCATCCGAACATTGTCGCTGTCGCTCTTGCCAGCAAGAATGCCAGGATCGTGTGGTCGATCTTGTCACGAGGCGAGACATGTCGTCCGGCCGAGACTGTATCGCCGAGCTGAGGAAAGCGAAGCAACACCCCGGGGCAAGGAGGACGTTTCCGACAGAATTGCAGCAACCCGGCAGGAGATGGTGAAGGGATACGACCCGTCGCTTCTTGAACCTGATGCGTGGACCGGCAAGGCCGATGCCCATGTCTTGGAGCCATTGAGGGAGAGGCGCGCGGAAATCCATCGGGGCCCGCGGCGACGATGTATCGGGCCGCTCTGAGAAGCCGGATATACGTCGGCAATCGTGATCACCGAACCAGACCCGACCAGACCGTTGCAATCAGGCGGGGTCCATATACA
>NZ_JBAPKY010000219.1:0-647 GCF_037083785.1 Roseovarius sp. D22-M7 | reverse complement strand
GACGTGATGTCGGGGCCCTCCAGCGCCGTGCCGGAGATCGTCCGGTAGCCGACCGTCACCTCCGCCGGCGCCGGCTCCGACAGCGTCAGGACGAATTGCAGGTCGCCGCTCTCGATGTTCTCGGCGAAGGCGGCATTGATCTCCGGCAGCGTCGGGTCGGTGTCGTCGTCGAGGATCGTCGCCACGCCGGCGCTGTCGGCGGTGCCGTTGGCGATCACCGGCGCCGAGGCGAGGTCCGGCGTCAGCACCAGCGAGAACTGCTCGGTCGGCTCCGAGACCGTGTCGCCGATCACCGGCACGACGATCTCCGCCAGGGTCTGCCCGGCCGGGATGGTCAGGCTGCCGGAGGTCGCCACATAGTCCTCGCCGGCCTCGGCCGAAGCGTCGGCGGTGGTGTAGTTGAAGGTCAGGTCCACGTCGGCCGGCCGCGACAGCCGCACCTCGAAGCGCGCCTCCGTCGCCCCGTCAGTCTCCAGCAGCACCGGGTCGCCGACGAACAGCGACACCTCGTCGCCCCCCAGGATCACGCCCGTCACACGGGTCGCGTCGACGCCCCCCGCCAGGACGGCGTTGGTCGGGTCGAAGAACTCGACGGTGAAGTTCTCGTCGATCTCGCTGCCGTCGATGGTCGACGGGTTGATGTTCAG
>NZ_JBAPKY010000218.1:0-650 GCF_037083785.1 Roseovarius sp. D22-M7 | reverse complement strand
GCTGTCGCCGGCCTCGTTTTCATCCAGCACCGTCGCCGGCATCAGCGCGCCGGTGGGGCAGGCCTGCACGCATTCGCCGCAGGCCACGCAGGTGCTGTCGCCCATCGGGTCGTCCTGATCGAAGACGATCTTCGCGTCATGCCCGCGCCCGGCCATGCCGATGACGTCGTTGACCTGGACCTCGCGGCAGGCGCGCACGCACAGATTGCAGTGGATGCAGGCATCGAGATTGACGCGCATCGCCACGTGGCTGGCATCCGGCAGCGGCACGTGATCGCGGTCCATCGCGGGAAACCGGCTGGTCGTCACGCCGCCCAGCTCGGCCATGTCCCGCAAATGCGACGAGGCGTCGTGCTTGACCTCGGGCTGGTCGGCGAGCAGCAGCTCCATCACCATCTCGCGCGACTTGCGGGCGCGCGCGCTGTCGGTGGTCACCTTGATCCCCTCGGCCACGGGGCGGATGCACGAGGCCACCAGAACCCGCTCGCCCTCGACCTCGACCATGCAGGCGCGACAGTTGCCATCCGGCCGGTAGCCCGGCGCGGGCTTGTGGCACAGATGCGGGATCACCAGCCCCTGCCCGTGCGCCGCCTCCCAGATGGTCGAGCCCTCGGGCACCGTGACCTCGCGGCCGTCGAGGGTGAAGGTGA
>NZ_JBAPKY010000217.1:0-651 GCF_037083785.1 Roseovarius sp. D22-M7 | reverse complement strand
GATGGCGAATGGCAGGCCCGCAAGCACGGGGTGCAAGGCCGACGCCAATGGCGCAAGGTCCATCTGGCCATGGACCCGGCCACATCCGACATCCGCGCCGTGGAATTCACTCCCAGCCGCGAAGGCGACAGTCCAGTACTGCCGGAATTGCTCGGCCAGATCCCGGCAGGCGAGCCGATAGGTACAGTCACCGCCGACGGCGCCTACGACACACGCCGCTGCCACAAGGCCATCATCGAACGCGACGCCGTCCCGATCATCCCGATCCGCAAGAACGGCCGCCCGTGGAAAGAAGACCNTACGACACACGCCGCTGCCACAAGGCCATCATCGAACGCGACGCCGTCCCGATCATCCCGATCCGCAAGAACGGCCGCCCGTGGAAAGAAGACCGTCCAGCTGCGCGGATCAGGAACGAAACCCTGCGCGCCAACTGCCACTACGGCCGGGCTTTCTGGAAGCGATGGACGGGCTATCACGCCCGCAGCCGGATCGAGGCGAAGATGCGCTGCCTCAAGGCCGTCGGTGACCGCATCGCAGCCGTTCGCCATAGTCTCTCGGACCATGTATGGATGGCTCCCGCGGGGCAAGAGCGTCTCGGTCAAAGCTGGCATGATTTCGGTTGCGGCCATGTATACGGCGTCTGGATTG
>NZ_JBAPKY010000216.1:0-658 GCF_037083785.1 Roseovarius sp. D22-M7 | reverse complement strand
CTGGGCGCGCGCATGGCGCGGTTGCGCAGTCACGGCATCACCCGCGATAAGGACCTGATGACCCATGCCCCCGACGGCCCTTGGTACTACCAGCAACTGGAGCTGGGCTGGAACTACCGTATGACCGAGATGCAGGCGGCCCTCGGGCTGAGTCAGATGGAGCGGCTGGACGCCTTCATCGCCCGCCGCCGCGATCTTGCGTTGCGCTATGATGCCATGCTGGCCGATCTGCCGCTGCGCCTGCCCGGAAGGCTGGCGGGTGCCGGGTCCTCGTGGCACCTCTATGTGATCCGGCTGGACGATCCGACGCGTCACCGCGCGACCTTCGAGGCGTTGCGCGCCGGCGGCATCGGCGTGAACCTCCATTACATCCCCGTGCACCTGCAGCCCTATTACCGCTGCTTGGGCTTCGGCCCTGGCGATTTCCCGGCCGCTGAAGATTACTACGCGCGCGCCATCTCGATCCCGCTGCATGCCGGGCTGACCGATGAAGATCAGGCGAGGGTCGTCGCCACCCTGTCGCGGGCGCTGGCGGTATGACGCTGTGCGTCATACCGGCGCGGGGCGGGTCGAAGCGCCTCCCGCGCAAGAATATCCGGCAATTCTGCGGCAGCCCGATGATCGCCTGGCCGATCCGCGCCGCGATCGCGGCCGGGTG
>NZ_JBAPKY010000215.1:0-670 GCF_037083785.1 Roseovarius sp. D22-M7 | reverse complement strand
CCCTTCGTTGGCCGTGTTCACAGCACCCAACATGGCACATCGCGATGCCGGAAGCGGGAGCCATCCACTCCATCAATGGCGGACAATGGCTCATCCCACAGCAGATTCGGCGCAGACGCCCGGAACACGCGGTGCACCTTGTCGCGCGGACAGGGTGCCGACGTGTCGGGGATCGTTGTCTTGATCATCTTTCCGCGCACAGCTCCCCGTATTCCGATCCGTTCCATCAGACGCTCCACCGTGCATCGCGCCAGCTCAAGGCCCTCGCGCTTGAGCTGACGGTGAGCTATCTGGTCGCCATGCATTCGACACGGGTTGCGAACGCCTTGTCGACCCCGTGAACTTGGTAATCCTCGTCCCAGACCCGTTTGATCTCCGAGCGGAGCTATGTATCCCGCTGATGCCGCGCCGAGGCTTTGGAAGGGTCGGCTTGGCACGCCAGGCGATGATACTAAGTCGACGGCGCAATCGGCAAAACCCTGCAGATCGCACAGACGCCGTAAACAACGCGCTGGTCCTCAATGAGGTTCTGTCTCGAAGGTGGTGGAAATTCCTGAGCGGCGATCTCCAGCGTGCGGACGGTTACGGTTTCATGCGGCGAGGTCAATGGGCTGGTCGGTGAGCGGCGGGTCGAGGGTTTCCCAGCCATCGACCTTTCGCATCACGATCT
>NZ_JBAPKY010000214.1:0-675 GCF_037083785.1 Roseovarius sp. D22-M7 | reverse complement strand
TGGATGACGCACTCTGTCTGAACAACGGTGCAACCCCATCAACGGAATGGCTCGGCCCACGTCCCGGCAGGGACGCCTCGAGCGTTCGGAGCCCGAACGCTCTCCACTGGATGTCAGGTTGCAGCCCTTGGTTGCGGATCGAAAAACTCGCCGGTCTTGAGCATCGCATGCACGATCACTGCCGGTTTGCGGGCTGCGGCAACAGCGGCGCGCTTGAAGCCGATCCTTTCGCGCAGCCTGAGCCCCCATGTGCGCAAGCTGCTTTCGGCCCGGACGCGGGTCGGGATGATCGCCGCAGCCTCGCAGAGCTGCCAGCGCAGATGTCGGTCTCCGCGCCGAGAGACATGGCCGTCATGATCGACCTCTCCGGATTGGTAGTGGCGCGTTGTCAGGCCGACCCAAGGCCCCGACGGAGCGTGAGGTCCTGAAGTTGGCCGGGTCCTCGATGGCGGCGGCGAAGGAAGTCGCGGTGACCGCACCTATCCCGGGGATCGACATGAGGAGGCGGCAATCGGGGCTTTGGCGTGCGGTCGCGACGAGCCGTGTTCCGAGGTCGGCCACCTGCGTGCGAATGCTGCGCCAGGCGTCCAGCAGCGGCAGAACGATGGACGCGAGGTCTGCCCGGTCGGCGAGAAGGTCTCGGACATTCCGCTCGAACTTGCTTCCCGTGCCCGC
>NZ_JBAPKY010000213.1:0-676 GCF_037083785.1 Roseovarius sp. D22-M7 | reverse complement strand
TGATCGGATGCCCCGGAACAGGTGATCGGATTAAATCGGAATCACTGATCGGATGTTATCGGAACCGGTGATCGGATGTCCCCGGAACGCGCACTCATCTTTTGCGTCGACGCAAAAGCCAGCCGCGATGATCCACTTGCGAACCCGGTTATCGAGGGAAACTGAAGAGGCGAACGGACGACCATATTCCGTCACGAGATAAGTGTCGCGCTCGTCTTGCAGTTCGAGTTCAGCGGCGAGCATGTCTCCGAAGGGAAGAGAGACAAAAGCAGAGCCTTTCTTGGCGGGCTGCCATTCCAAGTAGCGATCACCGTCATGCATCGCCTCATTTCCTGGCCCCAGCCGATGCATGTCGCCGATCGGGCCGTGACCGTCGTAAGCGAGACAGAGCCAGAGCTGCGCCATGGTGCCAGGGGCATGTGCGGCAAGGAACTTCTCAACATCCTCAGGGCTCCACGGCTCGGCGCCGCCGCCTCTGGTGTGCACACGCTCGACGTGCAACACAGGGCTGTTCTTGGGATCGCCGCGCTTTCCACCCCAACGATACGCAGCACGCAGCGCCTTGAGACAAGTGTCGGCGGCGTAAGCGCGATCTGGGGCCCACCTTCTTCTGACTTATGATTTCTGGGAATCCGTCCCTGTCTTGGAATAGGGAAGGAGTTTCTCCGTGGAGGAT
>NZ_JBAPKY010000212.1:0-696 GCF_037083785.1 Roseovarius sp. D22-M7 | reverse complement strand
GACCTGCCCCCCGGAAGTTCCCTCGCTCTGATGTAGAGTCTGCCCAACCTGAAGGAGCAGACGACATGAGGAAAAGCCGGTTCACCGAGGCGCAGATTATCGGGATGATCAAGGAACAGGAGGCCGGTATGCCGACGGCCGAGCTGTGCCGGAAGCACGGGTTGAGCCCTGCGACGTTCTACAAGCTGAAGGCCAGGTATGGTGGGATGGACCTGTCTGACGCGAAGCGGCTGAAGCAGCTCGAGGATGAGAACGCGAAGTTGAAGCGGCTGCTGGCGGATACGATGCTCGACAACGTCGTGCTGAAGGACCTCCTGGGAAAACCCTGACGACGCCGATGGCGCGGCGGGATGCAGCGCTCCGGGCGATGCGGGATCATGACATCTCGCAGCGCCGGGCCTGCGCCCTGGTCGGTGTCGATCCGAAGACGGTGCGGCGCGAGCGCCCGCCCGACAACCCGGACATCCGCAAGGAAATGGGTGAGATCGCCGAGAAGCGGCGGCGGTTCGGCTATCGCCGGATCGGCATCCTGCTCGAACGCAAGGGGATCACGATGAACCACAAGAAGCTCTACCGCCTGTATCGGGAGGAAGGCCTGTCGGTCCGCCGCAGACGCGGCCGCAAGCGCGCTCGCGGCAGCCGGTCGCCGATGCCTGTGGCCTTGCGCCCCAACCAGCGCTGGTCGATGGACTTCGT
>NZ_JBAPKY010000211.1:0-703 GCF_037083785.1 Roseovarius sp. D22-M7 | reverse complement strand
GGGCCGAAGATCACGCCCTTGATGCCGCGGGTTTCCGCCAGCCGCTGGTCGGCGGTGATGATGGGAAGCGCGCCGGTCATGACAGCACCTCCGTCCGCGCCGGCGCGGCGTCGGTGTCATCGCGGGTCACGGCTGCAAAGAGCGCATCCAGCCGATCGGCCTCGGTGAGGCATTCGATGCCCTTGCGCCGCATGAACCGCCGCGCGTCATCGAGCAGGTCGGGCTCGGTGATCAGGTCCGGGACGGCGACGTATTCCTCGGCGCTTTCGACGAAGTAGGATTTCGAGCGCAGGTCCTTCACCAGCGGCGCGAACGCCGCGCAGACCTCTGCGAAATCCACCTGGCCAAACACGTCATCGCGGTTGCGCAGGATGCGCTTGACCTCGGAAATGATGCCGGTGCGCAGCATGCGCAGCGCGCCTTCCTGCCGCGCCTGCGTGCAGGTCAGCGGGAAAGCCGCCTCCATCATCTCATCGGCGACCCTCGGGGCGTTGTTGCCCAGACGGGATGCGTACTCCCAGACACGTTCGGCAAAAGCCGCTGATTGACTGTCAAGCATCGAACCATTCCTTGATTGTTGTGAAAGCTGCCGACCCCTGGGCGATGGCCTTGGCATCGAGGTCGTGAAACGGGGCATCCTGCGCCTCGCGCATGCCTTGCCGCGCGAGCGCGAGGTTCTCGTCCGTGGCCCATTCGGCAAAGG
>NZ_JBAPKY010000210.1:0-723 GCF_037083785.1 Roseovarius sp. D22-M7 | reverse complement strand
GGCAGTGTCCCAACGATTGGTGTAGGAGGCCGCGCGCCGAGCCCCCGGCGTAGCGCAGCGCGCGGCCGGTGGTGACTTGGGCGGCGACCGTCGATCTTCGGCAAAGGCTCGGGTTGCAACACTCGAAACCAAAGACGGAGATGACGATGACCGATCAGGGAATGGCATTGCTCGAGCCGGTTGAACAGCAGGCCGGTGGCGGTCTCGTGCGCGCGATGCTGGCCCTTGCGGCCGGCCGGACCATGGAAGCCGAGGTGGAGACGCGGACGGGCACGGCCAAGGGTGCGCGCGCGCCCCTGCGGGACGTTCAGCGAAACGGTTACCGGGACCGGGATCGGGATCGGGATCGGGACACGCGTGCGGGTCGCATCCCGCTGGAGATCCCGAAGCTGCGCAAGGGCAGCTACCTGCTGAGTTCCCTCGAGTCCCGGCGGACGGCCGAGAAGGCTCTCGTGGCGGTGCTCCAGGAGGCATGCGTCCATGGTGCTTCGACGCGCTCCGTGGACGATCTCGTGAAGGCCATGCCCTGGCCGGCTCGCGCATCGTGGCGGCGGCGATGCTCAAGACGATCTTCGCCCTGGAAAGCAAGGCCGACGCGGACGCCCAATGGGACACCGTCGCCGATGCCCTCCGCGAAAAGCAGGACAAGCGCGGCACCTTCATGGACGCCTCGCGCATCGGCTGTTGTATATGGACCCCGCCTGATTGCAACGGTCTGGTCGG
>NZ_JBAPKY010000209.1:0-732 GCF_037083785.1 Roseovarius sp. D22-M7 | reverse complement strand
GGCATGCGCCCATGTGCGCCCCAGCAGGTCCGTCAGTGTCTGCCAGCACTCCGGATCACCTGGACCACCCTCGATGACGACGTGATCGACCAGCCAGCTTTCCAGCCCGCGGCCCCAGGCCCAGACATCGATCTCGATCCGGTCCTTCTGCACATCGGCGCCCGCGGTGAGGAACAGCCCGCTTGCCGGCACGGTGCCCGCTTTCCACTCTTCGCGCCGCTCGGCCAGCCGCTGCCAGTCCGGCGCTTCGCCGGTCTCGAACCAGGTCTCGCCGAGGATCGTGTTGCGAAACGCCCGCATCGCCTCGTCATTGCCCTGTGCCGCCTCCCAGGCGCGGGCGATCCGCGCCCAGCTGAGCCAGCCGATCGGCGAATAGAGCGCCGAGAGGTGATAGCCCACGGTGTGCGGGTCTTCCGCCATCGCCGTCGCGCGCCAGTCGCCATCCGCCAGCATCGCCGTCTTGTGGTGCTCGGCGATGGGGGTGTCGCAGCCCTCGCAGTGGTATTCTGCCGTGTCCGGCTGGCCCTTCTGCCAGCGAAGCCGCTCGAAGCGCAGCCATTGCGCACGCCCGCAATGCGGACAGGGCACATGATAGCGGCGCTGGTCGCTGGCCTCGAACTCGCGCTCGATGCGGCTCAGCCCCCGGATCGTGGGCGTCGAGATCAACAACGCCTTGCGCCGATGCGCGAAGGTCAGCGACCGGGCTTCGGCCAGGCTGACCGGATCGCCTTC
>NZ_JBAPKY010000208.1:0-738 GCF_037083785.1 Roseovarius sp. D22-M7 | reverse complement strand
CCCGAGACCCGGTTATGGCCACCCGCTGCGCTACATGAGGGCTGCGCAGGCGGCCATAACCTACCAACAGCCCTTCTTCCCGACGTGCTACGGCACCGAGTTCACCAGCAAGGCCGTCCTGAAATGGGCGAAAGACAATGGCATCGAGTGGCATTACATTGACCCCGGCAAGCCCCAGCAGAACGCCTTCATCGAAAGTTTCAATGGCAGCCTGCGCGACGAATGCCTGAACGAGGAGATCTTCGACAGCCTGGCTGATGCCCGCCGGACGCTGGCCCTCTGGCGCTACGACTACAACTTTGCTTCATTACGCCCATCTTTCTATGTTGTTGAAGGGAATAGGTTTTGTTGATCTGGATGTGATACTGCGGGGTGTTTTGGGTTTTGCCGCACCCGTTTGTTGAGTTGTTGTGCCGCCGGTTTTGACAATTCCGTTCGCTCGAATATCCACGGTCCATCAGCGAGCGGGTGTTCAGCTTTGATCTCACCTGCTTCTGCTGCCAACCGCAACGTTCTTGGTGCCACCCCGAGAAGCTTGGCCGCGTTGGAGAGGTTGAGGCAAGGATCGAGATCATTGGGTTCAACCTTGAATACGGGAATCTTGCGGTAGGACCGTAGTGCTGTGACACGTTCCTTGGTCCAGCGGTGTCAATGTGCATTCAAAACTGACCCGGTGTGATCATCCAAAAATGACCCACCCCGGAGGTGGCAAAGCCCACAGGCGAGCGGCCACCAAAT
>NZ_JBAPKY010000207.1:0-745 GCF_037083785.1 Roseovarius sp. D22-M7 | reverse complement strand
GTTGAGGCGACCCGCTCGATCCGGCAGGCCGAGGTCGGCTCGACGAAGACCATGCTGAAACGGGTAAAGAAGAAGTTCGACCTGCATCCCGAGCGGCTGATCGCGGACACGGCCTATGGGACCGGGCCGATGCTGGGCTGGCTGGTCGACCGCAAGATCGCCCCGCACATCCCGGTGCTCGACAAGTCCGGACGCAGCGACGGCACCTGGACGCGGGCGGATTTCGAATGGGATGCCGAGAACGACCAATACATCTGTCCCGAGGGCCATGAACTGAAGCAGTTCCGGCGTAACTATTCCGACCCGAACCGAGGACCGACCGGCAAAGGCGTTGCCAAATATCGCGGCCTCAAGAACATCTGTCAGGTCTGCCCCTCGAAGCCGCGCTGCTGCCCGAACATGGACTTCCGGTCGATTACCCGCGAGGAACATGAAGACGCCCGCCAGGCCGCCCGGGATATCGCGAAGACCAGGCAATACGAGATCTCGATGAAGCTGAGAAAGAAGGTCGAAATGCTCTTCGCCCACCTCAAGCGCATCCTCGGCCTGGGCCGACTGCGATTACGCGGCCCATGCGGCGCAAACGACGAATTCCTCCTCGCCGCCACCGCCCAGAACCTCCGCAAGCTGGCGAAGATCTTTCCCGCACCGCAGCAAACGCGAAAAGCCTGAAAGGAAAGGCGTTTGCGCCGCATGTTGAGCAGCTATTTCTGCGCTCGCGAACAGGTGTTTTTCCACAGAATCG
>NZ_JBAPKY010000206.1:0-749 GCF_037083785.1 Roseovarius sp. D22-M7 | reverse complement strand
GTTGAGGCGACCCGCTCGATCCGGCAGGCCGAGGTCGGCTCGACGAAGACCATGCTGAAACGGGTAAAGAAGAAGTTCGACCTGCATCCCGAGCGCCTGATCGCGGACACGGCCTATGGCACTGGACCGATGCTGGGCTGGCTGGTCGACCGCAAGATCGCGCCGCACATCCCGGTTATAGACAAGTCCGGGCGCACCGACGGAACCTGGACGCGGGCGGACTTCGAATGGGATGCCGAGAACGACCAATATATCTGCCCCGAGGGCCATGAGCTGAAGCAGTTCCGCCGCAACTATTCCGACCCGAACCGGGGGCCGACAGGCAAGGGCGTCGCCAAATACCGTGGCCTGAAGCTCACCTGCCACGCCTGCCCCTCGAAGTCACGCTGCTGCCCGAACATGGACTTCCGGTCCATCACCCGCGAGGAACATGAAGATGCCCGCCAAGTCGCCCGAGACATTGCGAAGACCCGCCAATACGACATCTCGATGAAGCTCCGAAAAAAGGTCGAGATGCTATTTGCCCACCTCAAACGCATCCTTGGCCTGGGCCGACTGCGATTACGTGGTCCATGCGGCGCAAATGACGAATTCCTCCTCGCCGCCACCGCCCAGAACCTCCGGAAATTGGCCAAGGTCTTTCCCGCACCGCAGCAAATGCGCAAAGCCTGACAGGAAAGGCGCGCGCGCCCGATTTGGATCGGCTATTTCTGCGCTCGCAAACTTTAGTTTTTCCACAGAATCGGCGG
>NZ_JBAPKY010000205.1:0-756 GCF_037083785.1 Roseovarius sp. D22-M7 | reverse complement strand
TCATACCGAGTTGCGACACGCCGCCAGTCCTTGAGCCTGCCGAACATGATCTCGATACGGTTGCGGCGTTTGTAGCGACGCTTGTCGTATTTCACGGTTGTATTGCGCTGCTTGCGACCCGGGATGCAGGCGCGTATCCCTTTGTCTTCCAACGCTTCTCTGAACCAGTCGGCGTCATAGCCGCGGTCCCCGGGCAGCCAGTCGACATCCGGCAGGCTGTTCAGCAACGCCCGCGCGCCGATGTAATCGCTGACCTGCCCGGCGGTAACAAACAGGTTCAACGGACGGCCCTGGCTGTCGCAGATCGCATGCAGCTTGGTGTTCATGCCGCCCTTGGTGCGACCGATCAGGCGGCCGCGCCCCCCTTTTTCACGCCCATGCTGGTCGCCGTGCGGTGGGCCTTGAGATAGGTCGCGTCGATCATGACGGTCTTCTTTTCGCGGTGCTCTGCGGCCAGGCCGGCCATGATCCGGGCGAAGATGCCCTTGTCACTCCACCGCTTCCATCGATTGTAGAGTGTCTTGTGCGGACCGTATTCCGCAGGCGCATCGCGCCAGCGTAAGCCATTGCGGTTGATGAAGATAATCCCGCTCAGCACTCTGCGGTCATCGACCCTTGGTTTGCCGTGAGGCTTTGGGAAACAGGGCTCCAGACGCGCCAGCTGCGCATCGCTCAGCCAGAAGAGATCAGACATGTCACCGCTCCGTTTTCGGTGCCGTGAATCACGCTGCCCATCTGAAATCAATGGGTCCAGAG
>NZ_JBAPKY010000204.1:0-781 GCF_037083785.1 Roseovarius sp. D22-M7 | reverse complement strand
CGTATTTTGTTGAAAAACTCGGGCTTGCTTGGACGGTAGGTTGCTGATTCAATTCTTCTGACCAGCGGGAGAATTGAGCAATGTTGGGACCGAGACAGGAAGCGCAGGCTGCACTTTTCTACGAGTTCTCGCTGGAGGATCACGTTCCCCAAGATCACCTGCTACGGTCCATTGATCGGTTTGTCGACCTGAGCAGCATCCGCACCCATCTTGCCGGTTTCTACAGCCATACAGGCCGTCCGTCGATCGATCCCGAGCTGCTGATCCGGATGTTGCTGGTCGGGTATTGCTTCGGGATCCGGTCGGAGCGGCGGCTCTGCGAAGAGGTGCATCTGAACCTGGCGTATCGCTGGTTCTGTCGCCTTGACCTGAGCGACCGGGTCCCGGACCACTCGACCTTCTCAAAGAACCGCCACGGCCGGTTTCGAGAAAGCGAACTGCTGCGCCACCTGTTCGAGGTGACCGTCGCGCGCTGCATCGCAGAAGGTCTGGTCAGTGGACAACGCATGGCGATCGATGCCAGCCTGATCGAGGCGGACGCCAACAAGCAGAACTCTACGCCGAAGGACGACTGGGACGCGACGAGCATCGACCCCTCCGACGCGCCCCGCGCGGTGCGCGAGTATCTCGACACGCTGGACGAGGCCGCGTTCGGCGCCGCCAGCGAGGTCCAGCCCAAGTTCACTTCGCATTCAGACCCGGCCAGCCAATGGACGGCGGCGCGTAAAGGTCCTGCATTCTTCAGTTATTCCGACAATTACCTGATCGACACGGATCATGG
>NZ_JBAPKY010000203.1:0-783 GCF_037083785.1 Roseovarius sp. D22-M7 | reverse complement strand
GGCGTATTTTGTTGAAAAACTCGTGCTTGATCGAAGCGTAAGTTGCTGATTCAATTCTTCTGGCCAGCGGGAGAATTGAGCAATGTTGGGACCGAGACAGGAAGCTCAGGCAGCACTATTCTACGAGTTCTCGCTTGAGGATCACGTCCCTATGGATCACCTGCTTCGATCCATCGACCGGTTTGTCGATCTGAGCAGCATCCGCACCCATCTTGCCGGTTTCTACAGCCACACAGGCCGTCCGTCGGTCGATCCCGAACTGCTGATCCGGATGCTGCTCGTTGGCTATTGCTTCGGCATCCGGTCGGAACGGCGGCTGTGCGAAGAGGTGCATCTGAACCTCGCGTATCGCTGGTTTTGCCGCCTCGATCTGAGCGACCGGGTCCCGGATCATTCGACGTTTTCCAAGAACCGCCACGGGCGCTTCCGCGAGAGCGAACTTCTGCGTCACCTGTTCGAGACGACCGTCGCGCGTTGCATCGCCGAAGGGCTGGTCAGTGGACAACGCATGGCGATCGATGCCAGCCTGATCGAGGCGGATGCCAACAAGCAGAACTCTACGCCGAAGGACGACTGGGACGCGGCGCGGATCGACCCGGCCGATGCACCCCGTGCGGTTCGCGAGTATCTCGACACGCTGGATGAAGCCGCCTTCGGGGCCGCCAGCGAGGTGCAGCCAAAGTTCACCTCGCATTCAGACCCGGCCAGCCAATGGACGGCGGCGCGTAAAGGTCCTGCATTCTTCAGTTATTCCGACAATTACCTGATCGACACGGATCATGG
>NZ_JBAPKY010000202.1:0-793 GCF_037083785.1 Roseovarius sp. D22-M7 | reverse complement strand
CGCGATCGAGGCATGCCGGACCGCCGCCCTCGGCGGTCACGTGGCGGCCTGCACCAAATGCGGCCACCAGCACGTCGCCTACAACTCATGCCGCAACCGGCATTGCCCGAAGTGCCAGGGGGCCGCGTCGCGGGACTGGATGGCAGCGCGTATCGAGGACCTTCTGCCGGTCGAGTATTTCCATGTGGTCTTCACCTTGCCAGCGCAGATCGCGAACATTGCCTTCCAAAACAAGGCGGCGGTCTATGGTCTGCTGTTCAAGGCATCCGCAGAGGCCCTTCTGACCATTGCTGCCGATCCGAAGCATCTCGGCGCCCGGATCGGCATGACCAGCGTGCTGCACACATGGGGCTCGGCGATGACCCATCACCCGCACGCCCATGTCATCGTGCCAGGTGGCGGGCTGTCACCGGATGGCACCCGGTGGATCGCCTGCCGCCCGGGGTTCTTCCTGCCGGTGAAGGTCTTGTCGAGGCTGTTTCGGCGTCTGTTTCTCGAAGGGCTGGCCAGATTGCACAAAGCCGGGAAGATGGCGTTCTTCGGCGATCTGTCGGAACTGGCCGACCCAGACATGTTCGCCGCCCATCTCGCGCCCCTGCGCAAGACCGACTGGGTCGTCTATGCCAAGTCGCCCTTCCGCGGGCCGGAGGCGGTCCTGGCCTATCTGAGCCGGTACACCCACCGGGTGGCGATCTCGAACCACCGCCTCGTCAGCGCGGATGCCGACACCGTGGCCTTCCGGTGGAAAGACTATCGCATCAAGCGCGGGGACCGGATGAAGGTCATGCGCCTG
>NZ_JBAPKY010000201.1:0-819 GCF_037083785.1 Roseovarius sp. D22-M7 | reverse complement strand
CAGGGAGAGAAACCGGTCGCGCAGGTAAAGCCAGACCCGCTCCATCGGGTTGAGCTGGGGTGAATAGGGCGGAAGCGGCACGAGCGTGACGTTCGGCGGAACCACAAGCGCCCTGGTCGTATGCCATCCTGCGCCGTCCACGACCATGACGGCATGCTCGTCCTCGGCCAGCGTCGCGTCGAAGCGGTCGAGGAAGATCTGCATCGTATCGGTGTCGACCGTGGGCAGGACCAACGCGAAAGCGCCCCCGCCGCCGGGACGGGCGGCGCCGAAGAGATACGCCCATTCGTGGCGCTGGTCCTGCACCCCCGGCGGGCGTTTGCCGCGCGTCCACCAGCGATGACAGAGCCTTCCCTTCTGGCCGACGCGCATCTCATCCTGAAACCAGAGGGTTATCCGCTTGCCGGGGTGGACCTGGGTGGCGCTCTCCAGTGCTGTCTGGAGCCCCCTTTTGTCACAAGCGGCGCTGCGCTTCCTTGTCGGTCTCCGGATGGGTGGGGCGGGTCTTCTGTCGCGAGACCCCCTCGCGCCGCAGGGTGAGGGCCCGCCAGCCACCGGTTCGAGGGCGGCCCCGAACCGACAGGATCTGCGGCGGCAGGCGCCTGCCCGTGCGCTCTTCGATCCAGCGGCAGAGGTCGGGCAGCGTCCAGCGGCTCACCCCATCGGTCTCGGGGTCGGGACCGCGCAGGATGCGCTCCGACAACCGCGCCAGGTCGGCGTCCGTCAGCGCCTGCGGCCGGCCCGGCGTCGGGCGATCACAGAGCCCCGCGACCCCCTCGGCGTTGTAACCCACCACCGCGTCGCGAAGGGCCTGCCGGT
>NZ_JBAPKY010000200.1:0-820 GCF_037083785.1 Roseovarius sp. D22-M7 | reverse complement strand
GTAAGCGCCAGCTGGGCCCCACGGGCTTTTCAGCTTGACGTCTGGAAGTTCCAAGGGAGGAGTTCGTCGATCCGGTTTTTCGGATGGCCGGCGGCGATGGCCTCGAGCGTGGCCTTGAGATAGGCGAAGGGCTCGACGCCGTTGATCTTTGCGGTTTCGATCAACGACGCGATGCGGCCCCAGGCCTTGCCGCCCTCGTCGTGACCGGCGAACAACGCATTTTTCCTGTTCAGTGCGATCGGGCGGATCAGATTTTCGACGCCGTTTGAATCGATCTCGACGCGGCCGTCATGGAGGAAGGTCTGCAGTCCGTCCCAGTGGCGATGGATATAGGCCAGCTTCTCGCCGAGGCGGGACTTGGCCGAGACCCGAAGCCGCTGTTCCTGTAGCCAGTCGCCGAACGCCGCCACCAGCGGGGCCGTTCGTGCCTGCCGGGCCGAGAGGCGTTGACCTGGGTCGACGCCGCGGATGTCGGCCTCGACCTTGTAGAGCTCGGCGATGCGGCGCAGACCCTCGGCGGCGATCTCGGAGCCGTCGCGGTCGAAGACCTCCTTCAGCTTGCGGCGGGCGTGCGCCCAGCAATGGGCCACGCGGATCGGGTTGCCGCCCTTGCGGGAGGGGCGTGTGAGGCGATTGTAGCCCGTATACCCGTCCAGTTGTAGGATCCCGTCGAAGCCCGTCAGAAAGGTTTCGGCGTTCTGCCCGCCCCGACCCGGGGCGTAAAAGAACACCACGCCGGGCGGGTCAGCGCCGCCCCACCTGCGGTCGTCACGCGCCAGCGCCCATAGGTAGCCTGTCTTGGTGCGGCCGCGGCCGGGGT
>NZ_JBAPKY010000199.1:0-827 GCF_037083785.1 Roseovarius sp. D22-M7 | reverse complement strand
GCGACCTCGACCTTCAAGGCCGAGACCTACCGCTTCCTGCGGCAGGAGCGACCGACACCCGAAGAGATCACGGCCGGCGCCGCGTTTCCTGCTGGAACCGTGCATCTGCCGACATGGGCCGACGGCGAATGGCTCAAGCAGCTGACGGCCGAGCAGCTGGTGACAGTGAAGGGCAAGCGCGGATTTACGAAGCTCGAATGGCAGAAGCTGCGCGAGCGCAACGAGGCGCTGGACTGCCGGGTCTATGCCCGGGCGGCGGCGTGGATCGCCGGGGCCGACCGCTGGTCCGAGGCGCGCTGGCAGGAACTGGAACGGTCACTGGCTGTGCAACTGGAGGAATCGGATGGCGATGCGGCCCTGAAATCCCCGCCCCGCCCGTCGCCGCGGCGTCGGACGATGCGGTCGAGTTACATGGGGTGAGCGGTGATAATTCAGCCTGGCCGGACCATCGTCTTTGCCGCACGCAGCGGAGATGCTATCTCCAGGCAAGTGAAAATGCATGGAGTAGCCAATGACCGAGCCAACCATCGCGCAAAAAGCCCCATTCCCGACGGAAGTCGAAGAGGGAAAGACCTACATGTGGTGCGCCTGCGGCAATAGCAGCAATCAGCCTTTCTGCGACGGCAGCCATAAGGGATCAGGGATTTCCCCAGTGAAATACACGGCCGAAAAGACCGGCAAAGTGTTCTTTTGCGGGTGCAAGCACACGAGCAACGCGCCGCTCTGCGATGGTACGCATTCAAGCCTGTAAACACAGGACAACGATCTCGACAACGGCATGGCATCGACGTCAGTTGTTGCCATGACGATCAGGCTTTAATTGAACA
>NZ_JBAPKY010000198.1:0-828 GCF_037083785.1 Roseovarius sp. D22-M7 | reverse complement strand
TGGACGGCGGACCGGGCAACGACACCATGACTGGCGGCCCAGGCGATGACGTCTTCGTCAAGCGCCCCGGCGAGAGCGACGACACGATCACCGATTTCGAGAAGGGCACCGGGCCATCGGACGGAGACAAGATCGACGTCAGCGCCTACGGTTTCCTGTTCGACCAGATCGGGTTCGAAACAGATGTTGGCGGACTTCTGGTTCGCCTAGGTGACGATAGCATTCTGCTTGAAGGCGTGACTGTCGATGCTCTTGATGAAAGCGACTTCCAGGGATTGGTCAAGGACAGCGATGGCGACCTGGTGCCGGACGACGCCGACAACGCGATCTTCGTCTCGAACCCTGACCAGCGCGACAGTAACGGCGACGGCTACGGCAATGTCATCGACGCGGACCTTAGCAATGACGGGGTCATCGACGTGGAGGATCTGCTGATATTCCGCAGTGATTTCGGATCGACGGGATTCGAAGACGGTGTCGATCCGGCGGCCGATGCCGACTTCGACGGTAACGGCGCCGTGGATGTGGATGATCTGCTGATGTTCCGGGATATGTTCGGCGAGCCGCTTGGTGCGTCCTTTGCAGACGACCTGATCGCCTGACGGTTTTAGCGGGTGCGGCGCGATGGTGCCGCATCATTCATTCAGTTTAACGCGGAGCGACCCATGCCCAGCCTTTCACTTCAACCCACGACCTCCGGCCCTTTCTCGATTGGCGACACAGTCAGCTTCGCGCTGGTGGGAGACGATCTTCCCAGCCTTTCCGGGGTCTTCTTCGACCTGACCTACGATGCGTCTCTTCTAAGCTATCAGGGGGCAGACTTCGACA
>NZ_JBAPKY010000197.1:0-848 GCF_037083785.1 Roseovarius sp. D22-M7 | reverse complement strand
CCAAGGCGTGGCCCGTCGCCCGCAAACCGTCTGGCTGAAACCCGTATGATCGGGAAAATATTCTTCTCGCCAGACTTCTTCAGCAGCCTGCTAAAGTGCCTTGCAATTGAGCGATGAAATCTTCGGCCTGTTGATACTTATCCTTTCCGAATTCGCAATTCTTCGCCTGTTCAAGCAGACACTCACGGACACGAAACGGAACGATCGACTCGGTCGGATCCATTGCGGTCCTTACTAGGTTCGCATGTCGAGGCCCAAAATTATGGTAGTTCACAAAGCTGCTAAGCACCTCAATTTCTTCTAGTTCGTCTAGTAATTTCTTTTCCAGAACGTCGGAGTTGGCGTCTGTAGCTCTTGAGCGGGCGACAACTCTTGATCTTGTATGATTTGCTAAGTCCAACGAAAGCTCGCTGTTGTCATCTTTTAGTTCAGCGAACATTCTTTGGTCTCTCTCACTGGCGTTGCGCAAAGCTTCCAGTTCTTGTTGTGCAGAAACCAATTGTCGCTGACTGCGGTCTCTTGAAGAAGAAATCGCCTGGTTGATGCTCTGAACCGCCTGTGCAGCGTCAAAACTGCTCTGGCGGAGCTCAGATATCTCTCGCTCAAAGCGTTCTGCTTCAAAGAACAGAATAACTCCAATTAAACCGAGAAAATAGTAAGCCATATCGACGTTTGGCTTGGACACATGAAGACTAAACACAAGAGGCAACAAAACAACGTTCAGTGCGATTACTGAGAGGCCAAAAAGTCCAAGCCTGTCAATGTGCATTCAAAACTGACCCGGTGTGATCATCCAAAAATGACCCACCCCGGAGGTGGCAAAGCCCACAGGCGAGCGGCCACCAAAT
>NZ_JBAPKY010000196.1:0-857 GCF_037083785.1 Roseovarius sp. D22-M7 | reverse complement strand
GTGGCCCACGCAGGTCGCGGTGGACGTTTCGGACATGGCCGCCGCCATGGCCGCGGCCGATTTCGCCATCGGCGCCGGCGGCGGCACCACGTGGGAGCGGTGCGCTCTCGGGCTGCCCGGCCTCATCGTCGAGACCGCCGACAACCAGGCCGGTATCGCGCGGGCAATGGCGGCGGCTGGCGCCGCGTTCAATGCCGGACCGCTGGACGCCCCCGGTTTCGCGCGGGCGCTGCACGCCGCACTGGCCGAGGCGGGCGATCCCGCGCGCCTCGACGCGATGGCGCGAAACGCTGCCGCGATTTGCGACGGTGACGGTGCGGCGCGGGTGGTCGAGCATCTGCGCGTCGAGGTGATGCATGAAAATTGACGTGCTCTGTTCAAGCGAAAATCACCCGGTCAACGCGTGGCTGACCACGTGGATGGACAAGCGTTCGGACCGACACGAATTGAGACTCCTGCGCTGCAAGGATCAATTGGCGTCCGGTGATCTGCTTTTCCTTGTGTCCTGCACGGAAATGATTCCGGCGGAGCTGCGCTCTCTCTACAAGCATTCAATCGTGCTTCATGCCTCCGATTTGCCGAAAGGGCGCGGGTGGAGTCCGCATATCTGGTCCATACTGGAGGGTGCGACGCACGTAACGGTATCCGCGATGAACGCGGAGGATCGTATCGATAGCGGCGATGTCTGGGCAAAGGAAAGTTTCGACATTGCCCGGCATGAACTTCACGACGAGATAAACACTTCGCTTTTCGAAACCGAGATGGCCCTTCTGGATCGGGTTGTCGGAATGGTCGAGAAAGGCGAAACGCCTTGCCCGCAATCCGATGAGGCGGCGACCTACTACCCTCGCAGGACG
>NZ_JBAPKY010000195.1:0-871 GCF_037083785.1 Roseovarius sp. D22-M7 | reverse complement strand
TGCTTGTCGAGCTGCTCGATCGCCTGGGCGATCGAATTGCGCCGCGCCTCGAAGAGCCGCTGCTGCCCCTCCATCAGGTCCCGCACGTCGGGGCGGCCTTCGGCGGTTTGCGACAGCAGCGGGGCGAAGCGGATCGTGTCGCGCTCGTCGCGCTCGGCCTCGAGCCGCCCGCGCCGGGCGATCAGCTCGAAGAGCTGGCTTTCGACGATCGACAGCTCGGATTGCAGTTCGGTGTCGTCGAGGCGCAGCAGGACCTCGCCGACCGCCACCCTGTCGCCTTCCGCGACGCGGATGGCCTCGACGACACCGCCATCGGGATGCTGGACCACCTGCCGGTTCTGATCGACCTCGATCTGCCCGCCGGCGATGATCGCCCCCGAGATCTGCGTCATCGCGGCCCAGGTCCCGAACCCCCCGACCAGCAGCAACAGCCCCAGCACGCCGACGATCATCGGCTTGCGCACCGACCATGCGTCCGCCGATCCGGAGCGTTTGTCGGGTTGGCTCATTGCACCCCTCCCAGTTCGGGCGTTTTCGAGATCTCGCCATGGTTCCTGACGACGCTTTTCAGCACCTCGTCCTTGGGGCCGAAGGCGCGCACCGTGCCATCCTCGAGCATCAGGAGCGTGTCGCATTCCCTGATCGCGCCCGGCCGGTGCGCCATGACCAGGACCGACTTGCCCGCGGCCTTGAACCCCTTGATCGCGCGGTTGACCGCCTCGCTGCCGTCATTGTCGAGGTTCGAGTTCGGCTCGTCGAGCACCAGGATCACCGGGTCGCCATACATCGCCCGCGCCAGCCCGATGCGCTGCATCTGCCCGCCCGACAGGCGCCCGCCCCCCGGCGTGACACGGGTGTCGTAGCCATCCGG
>NZ_JBAPKY010000194.1:0-873 GCF_037083785.1 Roseovarius sp. D22-M7 | reverse complement strand
GCCGGGGTCGAGAACCGGCGCAGTCGTTTCATCCATGAACAGCTTGGTGGACGCCTTCAGGTGCTCGGCCAGCCGATCGACGACGGGCCGCAGGTGGAACCCCGCAACACCCACCCAGTCGGCCAGGGTGCCGCGGTCGATGGTGACACCCGACCGGGCGAGCATCTGGCTTTGCCGGTATAGCGGCAGGTGGTCGGCATACTTGCTGACCAGGACATGCGCGATGGCGCCCTCGGTCGGCAGGCCGCCCTCGATCAGGGCGGCGGGGGCCGGAGCCTGTGTCACACCATCGGTGCAGGCGCGGCAGGCATACTTGGGACGGACGGTCACGATCACACGCAGCTGCGCAGGCACGATGTCCAGCCGCTCGGTGCGGTCCTCGCCGATCTTGTGCATCTGCCCGCAGCCGCACGGGCAGACGAGGCTGTCGGGCTCGACGACCCGCTCGATCCGGGGCAGGCTCTCGGGAAGATTACCGCGGTTGCGCTTGGCCGAGGAGGACTTGCGGCGCGGCGCGTCATCGGAGGAGGTCTGGCTGTCCTGCTGCTCCTCGACTTCGGCGACTGCCGTCTCGAGGTCCTCGAACGCCAATTGCCGGTCGTCCTCGTCGAGCTTCTCGGACGTCTTGCCATGCACGACATGGTTCAGTTCGGCCACCAGGTGCTCGAGACGCTTGACGACCTCTTTCAGGCTGACCGTCTCGCGCAGCAGCGCGGCGACAGCGTCGCGCTGGTCCTCGGGAATGGCCGAGAGGTCGATATGAGGCAGAGCCGACATGCCCCGAACATACCCCGAACCGGCTGGAAATGCTCGGTAATTCTGTCGCCTGATTCATTCTGCCGCAGCCGGCCGGCGTGCCTCCAGCGCCTTCAC
>NZ_JBAPKY010000193.1:0-906 GCF_037083785.1 Roseovarius sp. D22-M7 | reverse complement strand
TCCCATCTCTGCCTCATGATCCGTTTTCAAGCACGGAATCACGGATCCGGCAGCCTGAAAAGGGCCCCAGAGTCAAACCTTTCGCGCGCTGGTATTACCGGATCGTGCGCGCCGCCGAAAAGTTTCGGGGTGGTGGCCGCCGATGGTCCGGTCGAGAAGTTTGAGGTCGTCGATGGATAGCAGCTCCGCGGCCAGAACTTCCCGATCGTCGTCGGTTCCGAGCGCCCATGCGAGCAGGGGGATTGATATGTTTTCAATTTTGAGGACATTCAGCAAATCGAAAAGTGGATGGCCGCATTCTGGTACATCGTTCCGAAGGCCATATACCTTCCTGATACGGTCGACGGTGGATCGGCTACAGTGCCATCGGTTCTGAAGATCGGCGTTTGCGAGCAGCGGCGTCGGGTAAGCGCCCAGTTTCCGCGCGGGTTCACGTGCGTTGTAGTGGTGCGCTTGGCCTGTATCGCTCATCTTCAATCCTCCTGAGTGAGGAGATCGCACCGTCTGCCGACCTGCGGAAATGCGACGCGACCGCGATAGTCGCGCGATGACCGAAGTCGGTCGCATTGCATGATCTGTGCCCGGCGCGCAATAAACGCTGCGTGCTCATAGCCAGCCGCGGCCTCGTCCGGCGTGCCTGTCCTTCGGCGGGGTTTGGTTGCTGACGCTGTTCGTGAACTCATACACTTGCCTCCGTCCGAGAAGGAGATCTTCGCGCGAGCGGAGCCGGAAACGGCCTTCCGTAATGGGGCGTATTCTGTCAAAGGCTTTTCCCGCTGATAAAAGCGGCCACCAACGGCTTGGTGTGGTGACGACGCGAGGTGCGTTCGGCGCGGAGACCGTATATATCGGAGCGCCGAACGCACCGGATCTGGTCTGCCCGCCACTCACTTGGTGTTTTCCGTT
>NZ_JBAPKY010000192.1:0-913 GCF_037083785.1 Roseovarius sp. D22-M7 | reverse complement strand
CCCAAGGCGTGGCCCGTCGCCCGCAAACCGTCTGGCTGAAACCCGTATGATCGGGAAAATATTCTTCTCGCCAGACTTCTTCAGCAGCCTGTTAAGTAAGGATGATGGGTATGACAAAAAGCAAAATGGCAAATCGCTACTCTCCAGAGGTCCGCGCGCGGTCCGGATGGTGTTCGAGCATCAAGGCTCCTATGAGACGCAGGCGGGCGCGATCGCGGCCATTGCACCCAAGATCGGCTGTATTCCCCGGACCCTGCGCGAATGGGTCAAGCAGGCCGAGAATGACAGCGCCCTGCGAAACGGTGTCACGACCGAGGAAAGAGATCGGATGAAGGCGCTCGAACGGGAGAACCGGGAACTGCGCCAGGCGAACGAGATATTGCGCAAGGCATCAGCGTATTTTGCGCAGGCGGAACTCGGCCGCCCACTGAAGCGATGATCGGTTTCAATGAGGGTCCTGTCGCGGGGTTGGTGGAAATTGGGAGGGCGGCGTAATCTCCAGGTGTTGAAACAACCATGAACGGCGGCTGGCACCGCCGAAGGAGATTACGCCATGNTGGAAATTGGGAGGGCGGCGTAATCTCCAGGTGTTGAAACAACCATGAACGGCGGCTGGCACCGCCGAAGGAGATTACGCCATTGCAGAGACTACCAAGACCGACCGCGCTGCGCCACTCATCGGGGGCGACTGGACGGATCCGCTCGAGGACGGCGTCCGCAGCCGGGTGCGGGATTTCATCGAGACGATCCTCGAGGAGGAACTGGAAGCCGCCCTTGGGCGGGGTCGCTATGAGCGCCGAAGCGAGGGGGCGACGGGTTATCGCAACGGGCACCGCGACCGGGAGATTGTCGGCACCTTCGGCCCGGAGACGGTGCGCGTGCCCCGGGCCCGGATCGCGGGCGCGGATGGCCA
>NZ_JBAPKY010000191.1:0-928 GCF_037083785.1 Roseovarius sp. D22-M7 | reverse complement strand
TGGGTTGTGTGATTGTCGCGCATGCGTACGATGGCCACGCGATAGACCGCAGCGTTGGCCTGTCGGTTGCCTCCGCGGTTCAGGCGCATCCGGTTCGTCTTGCCGCTGGACGCCGGGATCGGACAAACGCCACAGAGCTTGGCCATGGCGGCTTCGGACTGGATGCGGTCGGGATTGTCCCCGACGAGGATCAGCATCTCGGCCACGGTCATCGTAGAGATGCCGTGCGCCTGCATCAGCTCGGGGGCTCTCTCTCGCACCAACCGGTCAAGCTCTCGGTCATGCGCCTCTATTTCCTCATGCAGCGCGAGCCAGCGCCGAGCGATCGCGGGCATGGCCGCCTTGGCGGAGGCCGTTGGGGACGTGATTTCTCCTGGCCGCATCGCCGCCACATGGCGTACCAGAGTGATCCACCCTCGGCTCCATCGAGCGTATCACGAAGGTCGGCTGGCGCATTCACGATCAACGTTTTCAGCGTGATCATCGCCTGGGACTTGGCCTTCACCGCGCTGTCCCGCGCAACCTTCAGATGCCGGATCATCTCGGATGACCCGGTCTGCGCCTTGGCCTGTGCCGTGGCTTGCCCGTTCATCACTGATCTTGCCGCGCTCTCGGCATCGAGGCTGTCGGATTTACCGTGAAGATGGCGCAGTTGGCGGTTGGGGCGCATGACGTCCCGAACGTCATGCCCCTTGGCCAACAGGTCTCTGGACAGGCCCGCGCCGAATGAGCCGGTCCCCTCGATCCCGAAGGCTTTGACATGTCCGAACCGAGACGCCCAGACTTCGAGATCATGGTGTCCCTTCCGCGTGGCGGGACTGGTCGTACTGCCGAGACGGGCACCCTGCGCGTCTATGGCAACGGCAGCGTGGGTGTTCTTGTGCGTGTCTACGCCGATGATGACGTGTTTCATGGAAGGCCCTTTCAC
>NZ_JBAPKY010000190.1:0-936 GCF_037083785.1 Roseovarius sp. D22-M7 | reverse complement strand
GTGGCGTCGGCCGACAGGCCGCCGCCCGGGACGATCATGTGGGGGTGATGCGTCAGTGCCGAACCCGTCGTGTCGGAGACGCGCCTCTGGTGCGATGTGTGCAGCACGCTGGTCACGCCGACCCCGCGCTCCCATACGCTTGGGATCAGCCGCGATGGTCATCACCGTTTCCGCGGAAGCCTTGAACAGCAGGCCATAGACGGCCTTCTTGTTCCAGAAGGCGATCTGCGCGATCTCCGCCGGGAGGATGAAGACCACGTGGAAATACTCCACGGGCAACAGGTCTTCGGCGCGCGCGGCCATCCAGTCGCGCGCCGCCGGCCCCTGGCACATCGCGCCGGAGGCGCGCTTTCAGCGCGACAGGCAATGCCGGTTCTTGCAGGAGTTGTAGGCGATATGGTGGTGACCACACTTGGCACAGCCAGCCACATGCCCGCCGAGCGCCTCGGTCCGGCAGACCTCGATCGCCGACATGACCTTGAGCCGGGTCAGGCTGACATGCCCGGCATTGGCCTGCCGCCACGCAGGACCATGGGCGCGAAAGATGTCAGCGATCTCCAGCGTCAGTCGGGGCACCCCGGCGTCCGGTCACTCCAGACTTCGCTTCACGGCATGGTCCTGCAGTTTGGCCAGCATCTCGTAGGGACTGACGGTGTCGCGGATCATCTTGGTCGCGACATGGGTGTATTGCGCCGTCGTCGTGAGCTTGGCATGGCCCAGCAGAACCTGGATCACCCGGACATCCGTCTTGGCCTCCAGCAGATGGGTCGCAAAGCTGTGCCGCAACGTGTGCAGCGTCGCCGGCTTGCTGATCCCGGCCATGTGCTTGGCCGAGGTGAACGATGAGCCATTGTCCGCCATTGATGGAGTGGATGGCTCCCGCTTCCGGCATCGCGATGTGCCATGTTGGGTGCTGTGAACACGGCCAACGAAGGG
>NZ_JBAPKY010000189.1:0-953 GCF_037083785.1 Roseovarius sp. D22-M7 | reverse complement strand
CCCAAGGCGTGGCCCGTCGCCCGCAAACCGTCTGGCTGAAACCCGTATGATCGGGAAAATATTCTTCTCGCCAGACTTCTTCAGCAGCCTGTTAGAGTGTCCCCGCGGACGACGTCGAGCGCGCGGCGACGCAAGACGGCAATATTGCCGGGGCCGTTATCCTTTCGGTTGCGTGCTGCGTCTTCGCGAAAGGACACCGTCGAGTTGCCAGTGCAGCGCATTTTCAATCGCCCAGTGGGCCCGGACAGTTTCCGGTAGGACCTCTGGCGTCGGCATCCAAGACAGCGCGAAGACGCGGGTTTCAGAAGGTGTTCCATCCCGGATGATCACATTTCCCCTCGGTGATCGGCATTGTTCATGGCAAGGTTGGTGGCGAGGGACATTCGAGACGGAGGGCGCACATGCTGATCTCTCTTCACACGCAGGCCACGACGACGCTGAAGGTGCGGGCGGCGATCCAGGGCAGCGATGCGTCGGCCTCGGTTCTCGCGGAACGCTACGGCGTGACCGAACAGACGATCTACAAATGGCGCAACAGCGACAGCGTGGACGACCGCAGCCACACGCTACGCCGTTTGCAGACGACGTTGANTGGCGCAACAGCGACAGCGTGGACGACCGCAGCCACACGCTACGCCGTTTGCAGACGACGTTGACGCCCGCCTCGGGGTCGAGCACTGGCGCGCCGCGCTCGGGGATCCGCACCCGCGCCAGCGGTCGCCCGCCCGGGCCGCGGCGAGACAGCGCCGCGCGGCGCACCAGCAGCGTGCCGTCCTCGGCCACCAGCGGCCCGGATCCGGTTTCGAGCCCGGGGACCGCGAGATCCTGCTGCGCGCCCGCCGCCGCGGGGACGAGGGCCGTCCCGGCCAGAAGCCGCAGCAGGTGGCGGCGCGTGAGGGTGAGGCGCATGGCGGTGACGCTTTCACGGTAAATCAATATCGGTGTGAGATAGC
>NZ_JBAPKY010000188.1:0-976 GCF_037083785.1 Roseovarius sp. D22-M7 | reverse complement strand
GGCCTGATGCTCGATCGCGAAAGTGCTGCCCGTGATGGCCGTCGCTTCCAGACCCGCCTGCGGGCAGCAAGGCTGCGCGAGACCAGCGCCTGCATGGAAGATGTCGATTATCGCGCCCCGCGCAAGCTGCACCGCGCGCTGGCCCAAAGCCTGCAAGACGGCGCCTGGATCTCCAGACATCGCAGCATCCTGATCACCGGACCCTGCGGGGTCGGCAAATCCTGGCTGGCCTGCGCCTTGGATCACGAGGCCTGTCGGCAGGGCAAGGTCACCCTCTACTTCCGCATGCCACGTCTGTTCGGCGAACTGGCCACAGCCCGTGGCGACGGCAGCTTCGAGCGTGTTTTCCGCGAGATCGTGCACGCCGATGCGATCCTCGACAGGCTGGTGCATCAAGCCCCCCGGATCGAGTTCGACGGCCCGTCGATGCGCAAAGATCCCCGGCCCGAGCCCGTGGTCGAAGCCGGCGAGACCACCCAATGATCATCATGTCGCACGCAGGCTTTGACCACAGGGCCCACCCACGCGCCCGCCGCCTCCAGCTATTTGGTAAGCGCTGCGCCGGGCGCGTCCCCCCATGGACAACGCCGATCAACCCGTCGGCTTTGACCCAAGCGTGAAAATCACGTCATGAATAAGCCGTCTCGCAGATCACCTCACCGGGGTGGCCACATGTCATGGAATGACTGGCCACATGCGCGTGGAACAGATGGCCACATGCCGTGGAATACCAGCCTGACGCTGGCGGCAGACAAGGGGTACGACAGCCACGACTTCGTCGCCGATCTCCGGCGCATGGTGTTCGGGGCAGAAACGATCCCCCCGGATCGTTTCCAAGATGCCCCTCACCGCCGCACATCGCGCAGAAGGCCCGGCATTCCGCCATCGACGGTCGAACCACCCATCACCCCGGCTACGCCCTGTCCCAGCGACACCGCAAGAAGATCGAGGACCCCTCCGGCTGGGCCAAGACCGT
>NZ_JBAPKY010000187.1:0-976 GCF_037083785.1 Roseovarius sp. D22-M7 | reverse complement strand
GGGCGCGTCGCATTACACCTATGCCGAGGCCAGCTGGAACGAGATGCTGCCGGATTGGATTGGCGCGCATGTCCGCACGTTCGAGTTCTTCGGCGGTGCGCCGGCATTGATCGGTTCGGACAATGTCAAATCCGCCGTGATGCGCGCGTGTTTCCATGAGCCGGGCGTCAACCGCAGTTCTACCGATCTTGCGCGGCATTATCACACGGCCATCCTGCCAGCGGGCCCTTGCAAGCCGAAGGACAAATCGAAGGCGGAAGGCGGGGTGCTGCTGGTCCAGCGCTGGATTGTCGCGCGGTTGCGCGATCGGGCCTTCTTCTCGCTGGAGGAATTGAACGCGGCCGTTCGCGAAGACCTGACACGGCTGAAGGCCCGCGTCAGCCGTCACCTTGGCGCCTCGCGCCAGCGCCTCTTCGAGCAACTCGACAAACCCGCCCTGATCCCGCTGCCCCCGACACGCCATGTTCATGCCGACTGGCGATCGGTCACCGTCGGAGCCGATTACCATATCCGCATCCCGGACCATTACTGTTCCGTTCCATAAGGCCTCGTGCGTGCGGCCCTCTGGGTGCGGATCACGGCCAGCACCATCGAGGCGTTTCAGGCTGGCAAGCGTGTCGCCAGCCATCAGCGCGCAGCTCCCGGGGACGGGCGCGACACGACCGTAAAGGCGCATGTGCCTGCCAGACACCGCCACTATGCTGAGGTGACGATCGAGAAGGTGCGGATCGATGCAAAAACGGTCGGACCAAACGTGGCCGCGTTGGTCGAGGTCATCCTGCGCAACAAACCAAGACCGGAACAGGGCATCCGCGCCTGTGTCGGCATTCTGAAACTGAAGCGCGGCTCTGGCCCGGAAAGGCTGGATGCGGCCTGCGCTCGGGCATTGGCGCTCAATGCCTGCTCGCTCAAATCCGTCACCTCCATCCTGAAGAACCGCCTCGAGACCCAATCTGTCGAGGCTGCGCCCGAGGCC
>NZ_JBAPKY010000186.1:0-1007 GCF_037083785.1 Roseovarius sp. D22-M7 | reverse complement strand
GACCCTCGCCGCTCTGGGCTGTTTGTGGCAAGGTCGATCCTGCGCGAGGTTCGGGACGGGAGGCGGGCATGCTGATTTCTCTTCACAAGCAGGCGACGACAACGCCGAGGACACGGGCTGCGATCCAGGCGAGCACGGAACCGGCTTGGATGGTTGCCGAACGCTATGGCATCTCCGAACAGACGGTCTGGAAGTGGCGCAATCGCGACGGCGTTCACGACCGCAGCCACACGCCGCACCGGCTGCAGACGACGGTGACGCCTGCCCAGGAGGCTGTCGCGGTCGCATCGCGCAAGGCATTGCTCCTGCCGCTCGACGATCTGCTCGCCGTGGTGCGCGAATTTCTCAACCCGCATGTCTCGCGGTCTGGGCTCGACCGCTGTCTGCGGCGGTGAGCCATTGGGCGCCATGGGTTCGAGACCAATGGCGAACAGGTGGGCAATCTGCGGGCGCTGAAGCCGAAAGAGCCCAGGCCTGCGCACGGCACCTTCAAGGCCTATGAGCCCGGCGACCTGCATATCGACGTGAAATACCTGCCCCAGATGGCCGACGAGGACCGCCGCCGATACCTCTTCGTGGCGATCGACCGGGCGACCCGCTGGGTCTTCGTGCGCATCTATCCCGCACAGACCGCGGCCGTGAAACCGCAGGTTTGCCTTCGGCAAAGCGCGCGCCGCTTGCCTCACGCGATTTGAAGCGCGCGGCACCGATGAAGATCACCCGGGTGCTGACCGACAACGGAAAGGCTTTCACCGACCGGCTGTTCGGCCTGCGCAAACGCAGCCCCACCGGACAGCACGAGTTCGATCTGCTCTGCGCCGAGCATTCGCCATTGTCGCTCGGACCAATGGCGCGACATGGCTCATCATCGAGCACCGCCTCGCGCCCCCGATGCGGCCGCAGACAAACGCCATGGTCGAGCGCTTCAATGGCCGCATCGAAGACGTCCTGCAGAGCCATCGCTTCCGGTCAGGCGAAGACCTGGAGCAGACAATCCTGCGCTACGT
>NZ_JBAPKY010000185.1:0-1016 GCF_037083785.1 Roseovarius sp. D22-M7 | reverse complement strand
GCGCCGTCCTTGAGGTCGTCGGCGGCGATGACGTTGAGGCCGGAATTGCGGATGATCTCCTTGCCCTTCTCGACATTCGTGCCTTCCAGCCGCACCACCAGCGGCACCGTCAGGCCCACGTCCTTGACCGCGGCGACCACGCCCTCGGCGATCACGTCGCAGCGCATGATGCCGCCGAAGATGTTGACCAGGATGCCCTTCACGTTGGAATCCGAGGTGATGATCTTGAACGCCTCGGTGACCTTCTCCTTGGTCGCCCCGCCGCCCACGTCGAGGAAGTTGGCCGGTTCCGCCCCGTAAAGCTTGATGATGTCCATCGTCGCCATGGCAAGGCCCGCGCCGTTGACCATGCAGCCGATCTCGCCGTCGAGGGCAATATAGTTGAGGTCGTATTTCGAGGCCTCGAGCTCCTTGCTGTCCTCCTCGGTGGTGTCGCGCAGCTCGCCGATATCCGCGTGGCGGTAGAGGGCGTTGGAATCGAAGCTCATCTTGGCGTCGAGGCATTTCAGATCGCCCCGGTCGGTGACGATCAGCGGGTTGATCTCGAGCATCTCCATGTCGGTGTCGATGAACATCTTGTAAAGCGTGCCCATCAGCGCCACGCATTGCTTGATCTGCCCGCCCGACAGCCCCAGCGAGAAGGCGATCCGGCGGCCGTGAAAGGGCTGGTAGCCGGTGGCGGGGTCGACCGACAGGCTGAGGATCTTCTCGGGCGTCTTTTCGGCCACCTCCTCGATATCCATGCCGCCCTCGGTCGAGGCCACGAAGCTGACCCGGCTGCTCACCCGGTCGACCAGCAGCGCGAGATACATCTCGGTCTCGATCCCCGCGCCGTCCTCGATGTAGATGCGGTTGACCTGCTTGCCGGCCGACCCGGTCTGCTTGGTCACCAGCGTCCGGCCCAGCATGCGCCGCGCCTCGTCGGCGGCCTCTTCCACCGATTTCGAGATCCGCACCCCGCCCGCGTCGCCGGCCCCGGCCTCCTTGAACTTGCCCTTGCCGCGCCCGCCGGCATG
>NZ_JBAPKY010000184.1:0-1060 GCF_037083785.1 Roseovarius sp. D22-M7 | reverse complement strand
GGTGAAGGATTTTCGATGCGGGCGGTGTTGCAACGGTGCCTGTTGGCGCCTCCTCGGCCCGCGTTGGAAATCTTCCCAAGGTGGAAGCCGCGGTGGTCAGGCGCTGTCTATGGAGAAAGTGGGCTGAGGTTCCCGGCGATGGTGGGATTTGGCCCACGGTTCGAAGGACAGTGATGGCCTCCGAGGGCGTCATGATCCGCACCGACGATGACGTTCGACCTCGTGCGACGCGTTTGATCGGCGGTTCGCAGGCGGTGCGCTGCGTGAGGCAACCCTGGGGCAGTCCGGAACGGGCAAGCGAACCGGAGTGGTGCTCGTGACAGTGACAGGCGGTTCGTCATGCGGCCTGCTCCCGTGGTGGTGCGCGCGACATCGGTTTCTGGCCGCGGCGGAAGATCTCGATGATGCGCATCGGGCCCCCGCAGCACGGGCACGGCTCGCGCAGGGTGAGCGTGGCAGGCTTCGCTGATTCCTGCGTTTCCAGTTCGGGCGGCCGCTGCCCGAGGAGAGCGCGGATGCGGGCGATGGTGGCCTTGCGGGTCGAATTGGCCAGCAGGCCGTAATGCCGGATGCGGTGGAACCCGTCGGGCAGGACGTGGATCAGGAAGCGACGGATGAACTCCGGCGTTGCCAGCCGCATGACCTTTTGCCGGTCGCCGGACTTGATGCGGTAATCCTTCCAGCGGAAGGCGACGGTCTCTGCGTCCGCGCTGATCAGGCGGGTGTTGGAGATGGCGACCCGGTGGGTATAGCGGCTGAGATAGGCCAGCACCGCCTCTGGCCCGCCGAAGGGCGGCTTGGCGTCGTGTCGAAGACGCGCCTCTGGCACGATGACCACCCAGTCGGATTTGCGAAACGGGGCGAGCCAGGCGGTGAAGGTGTCCGCGTTGGCCAGCTCGGACAGATCGCCGAAGAAGGCCAGCTGACCGGCCCGGTGCAGATCCCTCAGCCCCTCCAGAAACAGGCGCCGGAACAGCCGCGCCAGCACATGCAGGAAGAACCCCGGCTTGCAGGCAATCCAGCTCGTGGCGTCGGCCGACAGGCCGCCGCCCGGGACGAT
>NZ_JBAPKY010000183.1:0-1061 GCF_037083785.1 Roseovarius sp. D22-M7 | reverse complement strand
TGCGGCCATGTATACGGCGTCTGGATTGCAGCACGATGGCTGCGCGCCTTGATGAAAGTCCGCGGTCGCTTTGGTCCCAATCAATGGCACGCGCTCTGGGGCGCTCCGGTCCGAACAGGGTGTCCTCGGCGATATGTCCGTTCTTTGCCATCATCTCACGATGCACTTGCCTTCTGGTAGGGGGTAAACCCCTGTCTCTGTCAGGCGGCGGGTGCCGCCCGGAATTCCGTCTGGTTCTTCATGAGCGCGTAGGCCGTGCGCGCCATGCGGTTGGCCAGGGCGATCGCGGCCTGCTTGGGCTTCTTGCGCTGTATCATTCTCCACAGCCAGTCGTCCCCAGCTTCACGACGGCGGCGAGCGCTGACCTGCGCCATCGCACCGAGATAGAGCAACCGCCGTAGATACCTGTTGCCCATCTTGGAGATGCGCCCCAGCCTTTCCTTGCCGCCGGTGGAGTGAGGTCGCGGCGTCAGACCCAGCCAGGCAGAGAGATCGCGTCCCGACTTGAAGTCGGCGATATCGGGCAGCGCAGAAACCAATGCGCTGGCGGTGATCGGCCCGATCCCAGGAATCGTTTGCAGACGTTGCGCATCTTCATTGCCACGGGCGTCCGCGCGGATGTCTGCGGTCAGGCCCTCGATCTTCTTCTGCGTGTCGACCAGTTGATCGGCGAGCAGGTTGAGTGCCTTGCACGCTGGCGCGGGCAGATCGGCCCTGTCACATGCCGCGATCAGGCGCTCGACGTTGTGAATACCCTTTGGGACGACGATCCCGAACTCGCCCAGATGTGCGCGCATGGCATTCACGATCTGGGTCTGCTGACGGACCAGAAATTCGCGTGCCTTGTGCGTCATGAGCAGCGCCTGCGTATCCTCGCTCTTCACGGGAACAAACCGCATCGAGGGGCGGGATACCGCTTCGCAAATCGCTTCGGCGTCGGCCTTGTCTGTCTTCCCGCGCTTGACGTAGCCCTTCACATAGCTTGGCTGCATCAGCCGGACGTCATGGCCGAGCTTGATCAACTCCCGAGCCCAGTAATGCGCGCCGGCGCAGGCTTCCAT
>NZ_JBAPKY010000182.1:0-1067 GCF_037083785.1 Roseovarius sp. D22-M7 | reverse complement strand
CGGAAATGGGCCGCCGTCAACTGTTCGAGACGGTGAAGAGAGGCGGGATCAGCCTGCTAGAGAACGTGGTCATGCCACAAGGTGTTCAGCGCTGTGTCCTACCCCGCCGCCAGTCCTGGCCGGGAACGGCGACGGGGCATTCATAGCAGGGATGAGACACATAAGGTGTTCTGTCTGCATGTTCGACACGCTCGAAACGGTGTCCCACTTTTGAGCAACGCTTATCTCATGCTGATCGTGGCTCTGATGCGAAGAAAGAGCCACTGCACGGCACCCCACTTATGGCGTGCAGTGGCGGTGGCTGGATCGTCACAGGCTTCATCGTGATGGCTCGTTTGGCGCGTGATCAGCCATCGTCTTCGCCTAGGGCCTGAACGGATACAGAAACTGGAACTGAAATACCGGACCTGATGGTCTTCGAGGCGACCGCAGAATATAACAGCCTGTTTGAGCGCAGTTGTGCAGGGCTTCTGCCGCGCGTCAATGAAAACCCACTACAGGCCCGCGGCACCTGAGCAGGGACCGATGCCAGTGATGCGCGCGTTCTGGCCATGATGGGAGCGGCGCTCGATCTTTTGCCGGATACGGTTGGCGATGAAAATCAGCCCGTTCTCAAGAAATTGCAGGGCACGCGCACTGCCCTGATCAAGGAGCGCAAGCGCCTGTTGATCTGCCTTAAGACACGGACCATGGCTTTGGCCAAACGTCAAACCAAAGCGCGGATCGTGCAACTCAAACGTCAAGTCACCGAGTTGGAGCGCGCGCTGCTCTCGCTTCTGAAGGAATGCCCAAAACCTGCGCGCGCTCTCGACATTCTCTGCTCGATCCCCGGGGTTGGTCACAGCTGTCGCGATTCTGATCGCGCGCCCGGAACTCGGCACCATGGACCGCAAGCCAATCGCCAGTCTCGCGGGCCTGGCACCGACGACACGACAATCAGGTCGTCGCCATTGTCGCTCAGACCGTGTGTAGTGTATATGGACCCCGCCTGATTGCAACGGTCTGGTCGGGTCTGGTTCGGTGATCACGATTGCCGACGTATATCCGGCTTCTCAGAGCGGCCCGAT
>NZ_JBAPKY010000181.1:0-1087 GCF_037083785.1 Roseovarius sp. D22-M7 | reverse complement strand
GGGCGGCAACCGCCGCCTGACAGAAAAAGGGCGCTCAGCCCTTACAAGAAGGCAAGTGCGTCGCGCCAAAGGCGCGCCCTGTCCTGAGTGGCACGTCTTTGGCGTGACGAGAATGGTAATGACGGACATATCGCCAAGGACACCCTGTTCGGACCGGAGCGCAACCAGGCGCGTGCCATCGATCGGGAGTTTCGCGTCGCGGACCTTCGGTTCATCAGGGCGCGCAGCCACCGTGCTGCAATCCAGACGCCGCATACATGGCCGCAACCCAAATCATGCCAGCGTCGACCCAAACGCCAATGCCCCGCGGGAACCGATGGTATGGACCCCGCCGCCCTCGATCGGCGAGCCTTCGGATATCAAACCTGAAGAAGGAGACATACCATGAAGATCGTACGTATCGGCTTGGATCTGGCAAAGAACGTGTTTGAAGTCCACGGCGTCTGTCCATTGCGTCGATGCAGAGGATAGCGCGGTCCTCCAGAAGACACTGAGGCGGGATGCGGTTCGGCAGTTTTTCTCGGAGTTGTCACCTTGCCTTGTGGGCATGGAAGCCTGCAGTGGTGCGCATTGTCGGGCGCGGGTTCTGACGGGTCTCGGTCACGACGTGCGCCTGATCTCGCCACAGTTCGTAACCCCCGTATGTGAAATCGAACAAGAACGACCGGAACGACGCCGAGGCGATCTGCGAAGCCGTTGGCCGCCCCTCGATGCGCTTCGTGCCGCCGAAATCCTCCGGGCAACTGGAGATCCAGGCGGTCCATCGTATCCGTCAGCGACTGGTCTCGGACCGGACGAGGTTGGTGACCCGGATCCGCGGTCTTCCGGCCGAACATGGGGTCGTGACAGGTCGTGACAGGTCGGGACATCGCTCGCCTGCGGCGCGGTCTCAGACAGATCGCGGACGGGGCCGCCGATGACCTTGGTGGGGTGCTCCGGGATCTGGTGCGCGATGTGCATCAGGAACCGGCCGAACTCGATCAGCGCATCGCCACGTATAACCGACGGATCCGGCACCTCTTTCGAACCGACGAAGAGTGCCGGCGTATCGGCAAGATCGAGGGCATTGGGCCGATCACCGCGACGG
>NZ_JBAPKY010000180.1:0-1087 GCF_037083785.1 Roseovarius sp. D22-M7 | reverse complement strand
AGAGCGCAGAGGCTTGGGTCCTCATCGCCCATATCAGACGTATGACCCGCCGCCTCGCAAGGCACTGAAATCATTCAACCCATTTTGAATCGGACTCTCAAATCGATGCGGATCATAAATTGCTGCGGCAAAGGCCAATGCCGTGATCGGACCGACGCCAGGTACTGTCATCAGGCGCTGACAGACTTTGGATCTACGGGTCATCTTCTTGATATCACCATCAATCGCAGCAACGGCTGTCAGAATGGCTTCGCGTGCTGCAAACAACCCACAAAGTGCGGCATGGAGGCCGGTCACACCGTCACTCACAGCAAGGCTGCGTCTTTGAATGCTGGCGACAAGGCACGTGGTAGGCGCACCCCAAATACGAAAACCAGCCCGCGGATTTGATTGTCGATAGTGACACGCTGCCCAACCAGCTTCTTGCGTGCCGCTATGAGCGCGCGGACGGCATGCGCAGACAGCGATTTGACATGTGTCGGTTTATAGAACCCGGTCCGCGCGAGATGTGCCAGGCCACGTGCGTCATTGCGATCTGTCTTGTACCCGGCCAAGGACTTTAAAGCCTGATAGGCCTGCCTGCTCTCAATGCACTGACCAGAAATGCCGAGTTCAACAAGGCCGTGGTAGAGCATCGGGGCCATCCTGCCAGTCTCAAATACAACACCTTTGCACTCCGGCCCAACGGCGAGAAAATCGCTGAGTGCCTTTGGGGACGTGGCAGGCTTTCCTTCCCGGATCAAAACACCTTCGCGATCCAAAACGCAGATGTGTGTCTCTTCCATCGAGACATCCAATCCTGCAAAATATTCCTTCTCTCAGCTCCTCAAAATGACGTAAGACCCCAACCTTACCGCGGTTTCAAAAGGTGGGATGATGATTACGCCGTGTTGAAAAACTCGTGCTTGATCAAAGGGCATACTGCTGATTCAATTCCGGCATTGAGCGGGAAGATCGGCGATGATGGGATCAAGGCAGCCCGCCCGCGCCAGCGCGCGCTGTGCCACCAGGCTGTCGGTGCGATGGCGCACCGTCGCGCCGGGGAAATGATCGTGGATCATGATACGGTTGTAGAGCTCGCTCTCCC
>NZ_JBAPKY010000179.1:0-1114 GCF_037083785.1 Roseovarius sp. D22-M7 | reverse complement strand
TCAGTATTCCACGACGGCGCGGATGCTTTCGCCGTTGTGCATCAGCTCGAAGCCGTCGTTGATCTGGTCGAGGGTCAGCTTGTGGGTGATCATCGGGTCGATCTCGATCTTGCCCTGCATGTACCAGTCGACGATCCGCGGCACGTCGGTGCGCCCGCGCGCGCCGCCGAAGGCCGTGCCGCGCCAGGACCGACCCGTCACCAGCTGGAACGGCCGGGTCGAGATCTCGGCCCCCGCGGGCGCCACGCCGATGATGATGCTCTCGCCCCAGCCCTTGTGCGCCGACTCCAAAGCGGCGCGCATCACGCCCACGTTGCCGGTGGCATCGAACGTGTAATCGGCGCCGCCTCCCGTCAGCTCCACGAGGTGCGGGACGATATCGCCGCTCACATCCTTGGGATTGACGAAATCGGTCATCCCGAAATACCGGCCCATCTCGGCCTTCTCGGGGTTGAGGTCGACGCCCACGATCTGGTCGGCCCCGGCCATCCGCAGCCCCTGGATCACGTTCAGCCCGATGCCGCCCAGCCCGAACACGATCGCGGTCGAACCCAGCTCGACCTTGGCGGTGTTGATCACCGCGCCGATGCCGGTGGTCACGCCGCAGCCGATATAGCAGATCTTGTCGAAGGGCGCGTCCTTGCGGACCTTGGCGAGCGCGATCTCGGGCATCACGGTGTGATTGGCGAAGGTCGAGCAGCCCATGTAGTGATGGATCGGCGTGCCGTCGAGCATCGAGAACCGCGTCGTGCCGTCGGGCAGCAGGCCCTGGCCTTGCGTCGCGCGCACCGCTTGGCAGAGGTTGGTCTTGGGATGCAGGCAATACTCGCAGGTCCGGCATTCCGGCGTGTAAAGCGGGATCACGTGATCGCCCACCTCGAGGCTGGTGACGCCTGCGCCCAGCTCGACCACGACGCCGGCGCCCTCGTGACCCAGGATCGCCGGGAAGATCCCCTCGGGATCCCCGCCAGAGCGGGTGAACTCGTCGGTATGACAAAGCCCGGTGGCCTTGATCTCGACCAGCACCTCGCCCGCCTTCGGGCCGTCAAGCTCCACCTCCATAACTTCGAGCGGCTTGCCAGCCTCGACCGCGACAGCAGCACGTGTGCGCATG
>NZ_JBAPKY010000178.1:0-1114 GCF_037083785.1 Roseovarius sp. D22-M7 | reverse complement strand
CACTGCCGGCCACGCCATTTATGGCGGGCAGTGGCGGCGGTTGGATCGAGGAGGCCTGGGTCTTCAGGACCGTTTCCGAGTAGGATCGACCGCCGTCTTTCACCCTGGGCCTGAACGGATACGCGTGTTTGCGTCACGCATGACAAGAACAGGACAAGGCGAAGATGACGGATCATACCATCGGCATCGACATTTCCAAATCCCACCTCGATGTGTTTCATCTGGAGGGGCAAGAGGCGCAGCGCTTCGAGAACGCCCCGCGCGGCTATCGGGCGCTTCGGAAATGGCTGGCGCAGCTGGCGGCGACCCGGGTCGTGTTCGAGCCGACGGGACCCTGTCACCGCGCCTTCGAGAGGGCGTTCGCTGGCAAGCTCCCGCTGGTGAAGGTCAATCCCTTGCAGGCACGCCGCTTCGCGCAAGCCTGTGGGACCCGCGCCAGGACGGATGCGGTGGATGCACAAATCCTGGCACGGATGGGGGCTGCGCCCAGCCTGGAGCCCGACGCACCCGCTTCAGAAAAGCTGCATGATCTCCGTGACCTGCAGATTGCACGAACCGCCTTGACCAGGGAACGCACGCGTCTGCGCAATCGCGCCCATGTTCAGATCAAGGCCGTTCTCAAGCGCCAGACCGGAACCCGCCTGGCCCTGGTCGAGCGGCAAATCGCCGAGCTCAACGACGAAATTGCAAAGCGCATCGCCGAGGATCGGGCGACCGCTCGCAAGCGTGACATCCTGGGTTCGATCCCCGGCCTCGGCAACATCGTGGCGGCAGCGATCCTCACCTTCCTGCCGGAAATCGGGACGCTGGACCGCAAGCAGGCCGGAAGCCTTGCCGGATTGGTCCCTCACTGCCGCGAATCCGGCCAGTGGAAAGGCAAGTCCTTCATCAGCGGCGGGCGCAAACCCCTGCGCGATGCGCTCTACATGCCAGCTCTCGTCGCCATGCGGTTCAACCCGGACCTCAAAACCAGATACACCGCGCTCCGCGCCGCCGGAAAACCCGCAAAGGTCGCCATCGTCGCCATAATGCGCAAGCTCTTGGAGACCGCCAACGCGCTGGTCAAAGCTGACCGCATCGGGGTCGATAAAACCCCTTGCGCATGACGGATACT
>NZ_JBAPKY010000177.1:0-1155 GCF_037083785.1 Roseovarius sp. D22-M7 | reverse complement strand
GACGGAGGTGCTGTCATGACCGGCGCGCTTCCCATCATCACCGCCGACCAGCGGCTGGCGGAAACCCGCGGCATCAAGGGCGTGATCTTCGGCCCTTCGGGGATCGGCAAGACCAGCCTGCTCTGGACGCTGGAAAACTCGACCACGCTGTTTTTCGATCTCGAGGCCGGCGATCTGGCCATCGAAGGGCTGGGCGTGGATGTGATCCGCCCGCGGACATGGGCGGAATGCCGGGATTTCGCGGTGTTCATCGGCGGGCCCAACCCGGCGCTGCGGGGCGACCAGCCCTACAGCCAGGCGCATTTTGACGCGGTCTGCGCCAAGTTCGGCGATCCGGCGGTGCTGGAAAAGTACGACACCGTGTTCATCGACTCGATCACCGTGGCGGGGCGGCTGTGCTTTGGCTGGTGCAAGGGCCAGCCTGAAGCTCATTCGGAAAAGACCGGCAAACCGGACGTGCGCGGCGCGTACGGCCTGCACGGCCGCGAGATGATCGCCTGGCTCACGCATCTGCAGCACACGCGGGCGAAGAATGTCTGGTTCGTCGGCATCCTCGACCGGAAGCTCGACGACTTCAATCGCCCGGTGTTCCAGCCGCAGATCGACGGCTCCAAGACCGGGCTCGAGCTGCCGGGCATCGTCGATCAGGTCATCACCATGGCAGAGTTCAAGGCCGAGGATGGCACCCTGCAGCGCGGCTTTGTCTGCCAGACGCTGAACCCATGGGGCTATCCGGCCAAGGACCGCTCCGGGCGGCTCGAGATGCTCGAGGCCCCCCATCTGGGTCGGCTGATGGAGAAGATCCGCGGCCCGCTCGCCGCCGAAGAACGCCGGCTGACCTACCAGGCCCCCGAGCTTCCGGCGCCGCCCAAGGCGCAGGCAACCCCCAACTCCAATCCCACCAACTGAAAGGACGACCCCCATGTCTCTCTGGAACGATTTCAACGACGCGCAATCGAATGCCAACGTCATCCCCAAGGGCACGCTGGCCAAGGTGCGCATGACCATCCGCCCGGGTGGGTTCGACGATCCCGCACAGGGCTGGACCGGCGGCTATGCCAAGCGGGCCTCCACCGGCGCGGTATACCTCGATGCCGAATACACGGTGCTCGAGGGGCCCTATGCCAAGCGCAAGATCTGGTCGCTGATCGGGCT
>NZ_JBAPKY010000176.1:0-1155 GCF_037083785.1 Roseovarius sp. D22-M7 | reverse complement strand
GACGGAGGTGCTGTCATGACCGGCGCGCTTCCCATCATCACCGCCGACCAGCGGCTGGCGGAAACCCGCGGCATCAAGGGCGTGATCTTCGGCCCCTCGGGGATCGGCAAGACCAGCCTGCTCTGGACGCTGAACAACTCGACCACGCTGTTCTTCGATCTCGAGGCCGGGGATCTGGCCATCGAAGGGTTGGGCGTGGATGTGATCCGCCTGCGGACATGGGCGGAATGCCGGGATTTCGCGGTGTTCATCGGCGGGCCCAATCCGGCGCTGCGCGCCGACCAGCCCTACAGCCAGGCGCATTTTGACGCGGTTTGCGCCAAGTTCGGCGATCCGGCCGTGCTGGAAAAGTACGCCACGGTGTTCATCGACTCGATCACCGTGGCGGGGCGGCTGTGCTTTGGCTGGTGCAAGGGCCAACCCGAGGCCCATTCGGAAAAGACCGGCAAGCCCGATGTGCGCGGCGCGTATGGCCTGCACGGCCGCGAGATGATCGCGTGGCTCACGCATCTGCAGCACACGCGGGCCAAGAATGTCTGGCTCATAGGCATCCTCGACCGGAAGCTCGACGACTTCAATCGCCCGGTGTTCCAGCCGCAGATCGACGGCTCCAAGACCGGGCTCGAGCTGCCGGGGATCGTCGACCAGGTCATCACCATGGCCGAGTTCAAGGCCGAGGATGGCACCCTGCAGCGCGGCTTTGTCTGCCAGACGCTGAACCCCTGGGGCTATCCGGCCAAGGACCGCTCCGGTCGGCTCGAGATGCTCGAGGCGCCCCATCTGGGTCGGCTGATGGACAAGATCCGCGGCCCGCTCGTGCCAGAAGAACGCCGGCTGACCTACCACGCCCCCGAGCTTCCGGCGCCGCCCAAGGCGCAGGCAACCTCTAACTCCAATCCCTCCAACTGAAAGGACGACCCCCATGTCTCTCTGGAACGATTTCAACGACGCGCAATCGAATGCCAATGTCATCCCCAAGGGCACGCTGGCCAAGGTGCGCATGACCATCCGTCCGGGCGGGTTCGACGATCCCGCGCAGGGCTGGACCGGCGGCTATGCAAAGCGGGCCTCCACCGGCGCGGTATACCTCGATGCCGAATACACGGTGCTCGAGGGGCCCTATGCCAAGCGCAAGATCTGGTCGCTGATCGGGCT
>NZ_JBAPKY010000175.1:0-1161 GCF_037083785.1 Roseovarius sp. D22-M7 | reverse complement strand
GAAGTATCCGTGTTGATCAAGCGGTTTTCGGGGTCCACTTGCGATTAGCTTTGACGAGCGCATTTGCCATTTCGATAAGTTTACGCATGACGGCGACGAGGGCGACCTTGGCGGGCTTCCCGGCGGTACGCATGTTGTCATATTTGGCCTTGAGATCGGGATTGTGGCGCACGGCGACCAGCGCGGGCATGTATAGGGCATCGCGAAGTGGTTTGCGCCCGCCCCCGATGAACGCCTTGCCCTGCCACTGGCCGGATTGGCGGGTGATCGGTGCGAGGCCAGCGAGGCTTGCCACCTGTTTGCGCTCGAGCGTGCCGATCTCCGGCAGCAGGATCAGCATGGCGGCGGCGGTGACAGCACCGATCCCGGGCATGGAGCACAGGATATCTCGGTTGCGTGCCGTGGCCTCCCGCGCCTCGATCAGCGCCGCGATCTCGGCGTCCAGCTCGGCGATCTGACGCTCCACCTGGGCGAGCCGCGCCTTGGTCTGGCGTTTCAAGACCGCGATATCATGGGTCTGGGCGCGGTTGCGCAGTCTCGTGCGGTCCTTGATCAACCCGGTGCGCGCAACGTGCAAGTCGCTGAGAGCACGCGCTTCCCTGGAACACGCTGCTTGGGGTGCCAAGTCGAACACCGCCCCCATGCGCGCCAGCATCTGGGCATCCACCGCGTCCGTCTTGGCCCGGGTGCCATGCGCCTCGGTGAACCGACGCGCTTGAAGCGGGTTCACCTTGACCAGGGGAAACGTCTCGCCAAGCGCCGCCTCGAACGCCTTGTGATACGGCCCCGTCGGCTCGAACACGATCCGTGCCACCGGTGCCTTGCCAAGCCACTTGCTCAGGGCGCGAAATCCTGCCGCCGAGTTCTCGAAGCGCTGCGCCGCGCCATCTTCCAGTCGGAACGCGTCCAGATGGGATTTTGAAATGTCCACGCCAATGGTATGCTCTGTCATCTTCGCCATGTCCTATGCTTGTCATGCGTGATTTGTCACACGCGTATCCGTTCAGGCCCTTTGGTGAAGACGGCGGCTGATCATACTTCCGTACGGTCCCTATCGACCGAGCATTATGCGATCCGGCCGCCGCCACTGCTCGCCATAAATGGCGTGGCGGGCAGTGGCTCCTTCATACCTCAGGAGCCGGGTTCAGTGTAAGACAAGCA
>NZ_JBAPKY010000174.1:0-1170 GCF_037083785.1 Roseovarius sp. D22-M7 | reverse complement strand
GAGCCCGTCTGGGCAACGATTACAGGGCATCCGGGAGACCGGATGTCCCACGACCTGCTGACCCAAGCAGCCAGAATTTCCCGACATAGGACGTTATCGGTCAAAACCGTGCGGATGCGCAGCGGACAAGCGCGTTCCAGGTCACGTAGGAAGCGCCGGGCGTTGGCCGCCGCCTTGGTCTTGAAGACGCGGATGAAGACCCAGCGTGTCGCGCGATCGATGGCCACGAAGAGATAGCGGCGGGAACTCTCATCGGCCATTTGCGGCAGGTATTTCACGTCGATGTGGATGTAGCCGGGCTCATAAGCTTTGAAGGCGCTGTGCTTCGGCTTTGGTGCTTTGGCCTTCAGGTCGCGCAGATTTCCCACGCCATGCCGACGCAAGCAGCGGTCCAGGCCAGAGCGCGAGGCATTCGGGTTCAGGAACTCGCGCACCACAGCCAGCAGGTCATCGAGCGAGACAAGCAGCGTCGTGCGCAAGGCCACCGCCACGGCCTCCTGGGCGGGCGTCAATGTCGTCTGAAGCCGGTGCGGCGTGTGACTGCGATCCTCGACGCTGTCGCGGCGCCGCCATTTGTAGACGGTCTGTTCCGTCGTCCCGTATCGCTCTGCCAGAATGGACGCAGGTTCGTCACTCGCCTGGATGGCTGACCGAACCTTGGGCGTCGTCGTCGCTTGACTATGAAGATGGATCAGCATGGTCGCACTCCGTCCCGAACATCCCTCAGAACCGATCTTGCCATGAACAGGGCAGATCGCCGAGGGGAAACATGATCATCCGGGATGGAACAGCTAAAAAGCGCTCAGCCTCCAATAGCGGCGTTTGGGTTGTAAGTTGTCGCATTGGCGCAAGCCTTCGTCTCATCCGAGAGCTGAACGTCGGATCTCAAGATTTCACTTTGGCCACAACGAACGGTCGCTTTTCTCGTGCGATGCAGCTGCTTGTCATTGATTGAATTCTTGCTGCACCTGCGAAGTTTTGGAGCGACGCACTCCTGGAATGAGACTCTCAACCGGCGTTCGCCGCGCTCTGGACGAATGGCCGCTATCGGGAATTTGCCAAAGCTTTGCAAGAAGCGCTTCCTGCGCTGGCACTAAATCGCTCCGCGATAGTGGCTCTGGGTGGCGGCGTTGCGCTGAAGCGGGTTTTGCTTCGCGATTTTCGAGGTCG
>NZ_JBAPKY010000173.1:0-1176 GCF_037083785.1 Roseovarius sp. D22-M7 | reverse complement strand
TTACACGAGGATCTTCGACACGACGCCGGCGCCGACGGTGCGGCCGCCTTCGCGGATGGCGAAGCGCAGGCCATCTTCCATGGCGATCGGCGCGATCAGTTCGACCTCGAAGGTCAGGTTGTCGCCCGGCATCACCATCTCCGTGCCCTCGGGCAGCGTCACCGTGCCGGTCACGTCCGTCGTGCGGAAGTAGAATTGCGGCCGGTAGTTGGCGAAGAACGGCGTGTGGCGCCCGCCCTCTTCCTTGGTCAGGATGTAGGCCTCGGCGGTGAACTTGGTGTGCGGGGTCACCGATTTCGGCTTGCACAGCACCTGCCCGCGCTCGACATCGTCGCGCGCGATGCCGCGCAGCAGCGCGCCGATATTGTCGCCCGCCTCGCCGCGGTCCAGCAGCTTGCGGAACATCTCGACGCCCGTGCAGGTCGTCTTGCGCGTGTCCTTCAGCCCGACGATCTCGATCTCGTCGCCCACGTTGATCACGCCGCGCTCGACCCGGCCGGTCACCACCGTGCCGCGGCCGGAGATCGAGAACACGTCCTCGATCGGCATCAGGAAGGGCTGGTCGATGGCGCGCTCGGGCGTCGGGATCCACTCGTCGACCGCCGCCATCAGCTTGCGGATCGACTCCTCGCCGATCTCCGGGTCGCGCCCTTCCATCGCCGCCAGCGCCGAGCCGGGGATGATCGGGATGTCGTCGCCTGGATACTCGTAGCTCGACAGCAGCTCGCGGATCTCCATCTCGACAAGCTCCAGAAGCTCGGCATCGTCGACCTGGTCGACCTTGTTCATGTAGACGACCATCGTCGGGATCCCGACCTGGCGGCCCAGCAGGATGTGCTCGCGGGTCTGCGGCATCGGGCCGTCGGCGGCGTTCACCACGAGGATCGCGCCGTCCATCTGCGCCGCCCCGGTGATCATGTTCTTGACGTAGTCGGCGTGGCCCGGGCAATCGACATGCGCGTAGTGACGGTTCTCGGTCGAATACTCGACATGCGCGGTCGAAATCGTGATCCCGCGCGCCTTCTCCTCGGGTGCCCCGTCGATCTTGTCATAGGCCTGGAAATCGCCGAAATACTTCGTGATCGCCGCCGTCAGCGTCGTCTTGCCGTGGTCGACATGCCCGATCGTCCCGATGTTCACATGCGGCTTCGAACGGTCAAACTTTTGCTTCGCCAT
>NZ_JBAPKY010000172.1:0-1188 GCF_037083785.1 Roseovarius sp. D22-M7 | reverse complement strand
GTGATCGGATGCCCCGGAACAGGTGATCGGATTAAATCGGAATCACTGATCGGATGTTATCGGAACCGGTGATCGGATGTCCCCGGAACGCGCATGCCAGCCTCGAAGCCTCGGAAAGGTAGAATTGCGCCAGGTCGATTGCGTCGGCCATGTCGCCCGCCTGCACCTGTAGGGCGTCGAGGTCGCGCCAGAGCGTCAGCACGCCAGCGATGCGCGCCGCCTGTTCTGCCGCTTTCGATGCCGTGCCGGTAATATGCGCAAGGCCGCCACCGGGGGCTTGCGCGGCCTCTATGGCGTCTGCAAACGCCACCAGCAGCGCCCGAGCATCAGGGGCAAGTGCCAGCGTTCGCGGTTCCAGCTCGCGTGTTTCCGGGTCCATTGGCAGGGGTGCGTCGAGAATGTCGCGCAGCCTGCCCGCGAAGCCGGAAAGCGCCATTTCATCGCGCCGGGCGTTGGCCTGCATCCGGGTTCCGATAGTGCTGGGCGGTTCACACAAAAGGAAGCGGGGCAGAAAGCCGGAATCCACCGCCAAAGGGTCAGCCATGAAGGTTCGGGCGATGCCGGGCTGCACCATCAAATGCACGGCAAGGCGTTTTCCGTATAGGGTCAAGTGCCCATCGCCCGAGCGCGTGCGCTGTATCGGGTCGCCCTGCCACAATTTGTTGAGTGCGGTCAGGGTTTTTTGCTTATGGTCGCTACCCATCGCGTGCCCGGCAAGAAACTGTCCACCTTCGTCGCTGAAAAGCCCGAGCGACGGTTGCCCATGAGCGAAAAGCCGGGTCAGCCCCTCGAAGGTCGGTTCGGTCACGGTGCGGTCAGCGCTGGGGGGCGCGGCGGGTTCCTCTCCGAGCGCGTCTAGGTCCGCTTGTACGGCCACCTTCTTTTCGCCCTTGCCCTTTTTCGCTTCGGTCAGGATGCGGTCGCGTTCGCCTTTCCAGAGCGCGAAGGCGTTTTCCCAGCTTGCCAGTTCGTCGCGTCGGGCCTTGGCTTGTTCCTTTTCGTGTTCGCGCAGCACGGCCAGCAGGGGCGCGTCGCAAGCTGATTTCCGTTCACCCGAGCGTGCTACCGTCAAGGCATAGAGCGAAACCGGGCGCTCCCGAGGCACACGCGCGAAGACAGACCGGATTGATGCAGAGCTTATCGCCCGCTTCATGCTTTTCCGGCCAGATGCTGGACGAAGACTGCCGA
>NZ_JBAPKY010000171.1:0-1196 GCF_037083785.1 Roseovarius sp. D22-M7 | reverse complement strand
CGCCGAAGAACTCGAACGTGCGGACATGCGCGCCAATCCAATCCGGCAGCATCTCGTTCCAGCTGGCCTCGGCATAGGTGTAATGCGACGCGCCCAACACCCAAGGGCTGTGCGGAACCGCCTCCCGGAGGAGACCCGGGCGGACATCATCGAGTTTGCCCTTGAACATGAGGCTCTGACGCCCCGTGAGCTGGCGGTGAAATACATCGACGAGAAGCAGTATTTGGTTTTGGAAACATCAGCTTACAGGATCTTGAAGGCGGAGGACCTGATCACGGCACCGGCGCATGTCGTGATGAAGGCGGCCAATGAATTCAAGGACCAGACCACACGGCCCAACGAACTCCGGCAAACGGACGTCACCTGTCGCGAGGGCATGGGTCACGCCAGCGGCGTGCCTCCGGCACGACGGCCGGGTCCACCTGTCGACGATCCTGGACGATCACAGCCGCTACATCATCGTCTGGAAGCTCCGCACGACGATGAAGGTCGCCTCGCCGTCGTGCTTGAGCCAATGGCGCATCAATGGCTTGCCGTGACCTCCACGCTGGACCTGCCCCTGGACGTGTCGGGCTGCGACAGCGTCAGCGTGATAGCCAAACCAAGGCTGCTCAGCGACAACGGCGCATCTTGCATCGCGGGCGACCTGGCCGATTACCTCGACGAAAAGGACATGGATCATGTCCGCGGGGCGCCGTACCACCCGCAGACCCAAGGCAAGATCGAACGGTGGCATCAGACCATGAAGCCCCGTGTTCTGCTCGGGCATTACTTCCTGCGGGGGGACCTCGAACACCAGATCCGCGACGTCGTCGAATACCACACCACCCGAAGGTATCACGAGAGCCTCGGCAACCCGACACCCGCCGATGTCTCCTTCGGACGGGCCGAGCAGATCCTGAAACAGCAAGAGGAGATCAAACGAAACACCATGCTCAAGCGGCGCTTGCGCCACCAAACTGAAAACGCGTAACATCAACCCACGGTGAGCCAGAGCCTCCAACACGAAAACCGATCAAGAGTCCCAAATTATCTGACGACGGACAATGTCCCTCTCATCCTTGAGGATATGCTTCTCGCGCCGAAGCAGTTCGTTCTCACGCGTGTCAATGTGCATTCAAAACTGACCCGGTGTGATCATCCAAAAATGACCCACCCCGGAGGTGGCAAAGCCCACAGGCGAGCGGCCACCAAAT
>NZ_JBAPKY010000170.1:0-1217 GCF_037083785.1 Roseovarius sp. D22-M7 | reverse complement strand
GGGCGTTCCGGATGAAGGAAGAGTTGCGGGACATCTTCGCCCAGGCCGACAGCAAGGCCGAGGCGGCGGAGCTGCTGACCGCGTGGCTGGCATGGACGAAGCGATCCCGCCTGGCACCGTTCCGCAAGCTCGCCAGAACGCTTGGGGCGCATTGGGACGGGATCCTGAACGGGTTTGACAGCCGGCTGACTAATGGCGGTGTCGAAGCCATCAACGGCCTGATCCAGGCAGCCAAGGCCCGCGCCCGCGGCTATCGCACGACACGGAACTTCATCAACATGGCCTACCTCGTCGCCGGCCGGCTCACGCACCTTCCCGCATCACCCTACGACACAACATCTCGTGCTGTCGTCCGATAACCGGAAATGCAACCCACCCACACAAAACGCGAAGAAGCCCCACTTTCTGCTGAATCGTGGGAGCTGAGTCTCAAGCCCTGCTGGATGACAGGGACTGAGTTGCTTAATGGAGACTCGAGAGCGTTTCTTAAAGGTCTGAGTGTCGTCGAAATCTCAGATAGCGGGTACCGGCCATGGCCGCCTGCTGCGCTACTTGGGGGCTGCGCAGGCCGCCATGGCCTCTGATTTGCTTCCTTCCATAGGTGCTACGGCATCCAGGTCGCTGAGCAGCCCAAGAACCGCAATACCGCATATTGCCGACAGATGCGCTTCGACATGATCTGCGAGGGCGAGACCTTGTTCGCCATTGGTTCAAGAACAATGGTCGCGCGGGATCGAGCACCGACTGACCAAACCCAACCATCCGTGGAATTCCGAGGATCAGAAAACGATCCGGGGAATCGTTTCCCCGAGGGACGGCCAGGTCGAGAGGATGAATCGGACAATTAAGGAGGCCACGGTCAAACGCTTCCACTACGACAGCCACGATCAGCTTCGCACATATCTCACAGACTTCATGGCAGCCTACAATTTCGCCAGGCGCCTCAAGACCCTCGGCGGCCTCACGCCATACGAATACATCTGCAAGGTCTGGACCTCAGAGTCGGATCGTTTCATGCTCGACCCGATCCACCAGATGCCGGGACAGAACACCTTATGTGTCTCATCCCTGCTATGAATGCCCCGTCGCCGTTCCCGGCCAGGACCGGCGACGGGGTAGGATACAGCGCTGAACACCTTGTGGCATGACCACGTTCTCTAGCAGGCTGATCCCGCCTCTCTTCACCGTCTCGAACAGTTGACGGCGGCCCATTTCCG
>NZ_JBAPKY010000169.1:0-1245 GCF_037083785.1 Roseovarius sp. D22-M7 | reverse complement strand
GATCGAGGTGCAGACCGGCAGCTACCTGGGCGAGGACGACATCACCCGCTACGACGACATCTACGCGCGCGGACCAGAGAGCGCCGGATAGGCCGGGAAGTCGTAGAAGGGGAGCGACGGCTCCTTCTCCTTCGCCAGACAGGTGACCGCATTCTCGTATTTGGTCCCGCATTTCTCGGAGAAGATGTCCATGGCCGTTTCTGCCGGGCCGCGGGTCCCCGCCTGCCAGATCCCGCGCAGGTCGGCCTTCACAGCCGGCTGCATGGACTTCGCGAACCTGTTCAGGACGTTGGCGATCTTGTGGATCCAACATCTTTGATGACGGGTGCCTGGAAACACTTCCTTGAGTGCCTTCCAGAACTCCATGGCGCCATCCGCGGCGGCGATCTCCGCCGGAACCGCAAGGCCGTGAACCATGCGGTGCCGCCCAAGACATGGGCATGGGTCAGCGCAGGATTTTCATTCGACCGGGCGCGGGTGACCCCCGCAACTCCGTGAGGGTAACCCTCCTCATCGCCACCGACCTTGCGCGCCAGTTCGGCGTTTTCCAACGTGATGTCGGGATCGTCTTCCCGGCTTGCGAGAAGCCAACCCATCGCAACATTACGGATCGCCCTGTGACTGTTCGAAACAACTTCGACGCGATTTACTCTCCGAACAAGAGACAGGATCGCGCCCGCGCTGACATGGGCCTTATACCAACGGCCTTAGCTTTCGATCGCTTTGGCGTATTCTCGGGTGGTGACCGCGCGCATGGTGGCGATGTCGTTGGCGAAGAAGTTCCAAGCGTCACGGCATCGTGCCACGATCTTCTCGCGGGGTTTGAACACGGAGATGGCGAGGGGGTCGGCGCGCAGGCGGGCCCGGACGTGCTCGAGCGGGTTGAACTCCGGGGCGTAGGGCGGGAGCGGCAGCAGGGTGATGGTGTCGGGCACCTTCAGAGCCTTGGCGCCATGCCCTCCGGCACCGTCGAGCACCAGAACGGCATGTGCGCCCTCGGCGACGGTGCGGGAGATCTCGGCGAGGTGGGCGGTGGGCATGAGCAGCGCGGCGGTGGCTCCGCGGTCGGGGCGCAGACGGCGCCGAAGATGCAGGCCAATGCAGGCCCAGGTGTCGCGGGTGCCGCGCGGCGCCCGGATGCGGGTGAGCGTGCCCTGCTGGCCGACCCGTGCCTCATCCCGATCCGCAGGGCCGCGCAGCGAAACCACATCTCCAGGGGTTTGTCCCGGGCGTGCTCCGGCAGGG
>NZ_JBAPKY010000168.1:0-1248 GCF_037083785.1 Roseovarius sp. D22-M7 | reverse complement strand
CAACAGCACACACCCGACCTCGAAAATCGCGAAGCAAAACCCGCTTCAGCGCAACGCCGCCACCCAGAGCCACTATCGCGGAGCGATTTAGTGCAGGGCGCAGGTTCCGGGCTTTGCAAAGTCTGGGCGTTTTCCCAACAGCGGACCTTCGGGCAGAGCGCGGCGAGCGGCAAGTCTGAGCCCAAACTTACCACAGCAGGCCAAATATCAGCCGCTTTGACCGACTGCCATTTCGGTAATTCTTGCGTGAAGGTCGCGTTGATCATTGGGCAGCTTTCGAATGGGGTGACCTGAGGCTGATGCGAGCTTCTGTTGCAGAACCAGAAACTCGCTCGATACGACTGTCCCGACGGCGGATTGCACCGGTCCCCGCAACGCGTCTTCGAGAGGGACAAATTCGGCCCCCGCCTCCTTCAAACAGGCGAAATAGTCACACGCGACATCGGCGTAAAAGGGAACATTGTGCCCCAATGTGATCCCGACGATCTCAGCGCCGAACCATGCCTGCGCCGTCTTCATGTCATGGCGCAACTGGGCAACCGAAAACTCAAGGAAGGTCTCCCTGACAAACGCCATTGCGCCCATGTCATTCGCATCCATCGCATTCCGGTAGGCGCGGTTCCAGGTCCATTCATAGGCCCAACTTGTGACGTCGACAGGTGTTAACCCCCTGAGTTCCAGATGCGCATTTACCTCGCGCAGCTTGTCTTCTGTTTCGCCCCAGTGACACAGCGGATGACGAAACAGCTTCATAGGCGCTTGCGACACCCAGCGACTGAGCTTGTGCTCCGCGGTGTCGATGTCGGCCATGAAGTCTTCGGCTGACACGTCCGGGAGTTCGATATGTGAATGGGTATGGTTGGCGATGTGATGGCCATCCGCCACCCAGTCATCGAGAATGACGGACATCTCCGGATGCTTGTCCAAAGGCCAGGAATTGGAAAAAGAATAAACGCCCTTTATGCCGTTCTCTCGCAGGGCCAAGCGGATGGATTTCACAATCCCTTCGGCAGAATACCCTGCGGGTGGGTAGGACTGTGGCCAGAGCGGCAAATCATCCATAGTGAATGCAATCTTCAAATTGCGATCTCCTGCGCGCAAAGATTGTGAAGCGATGATCGCCCAGCCACCTATAAATGTCTACGTCCGCTTCGTCTAAGGTTTGTGGCTGCTGGATGCGCGCCATTCAGCGGCGATAAACCTGACAAGGAGGAAAGCGCGGGCGGGTTTCAGTGTTATGGGGATTGT
>NZ_JBAPKY010000167.1:0-1260 GCF_037083785.1 Roseovarius sp. D22-M7 | reverse complement strand
GGCCAGTCTGCGCGGTCGGTCATGCGGTGATCGACGCGCTTGCCGGGCAACCGGCTCAGAAATTCCGCCCGTCCTCGATACGCTCCAGCGCGCCGCTCTCGCTGCCGTCGGCGCGGAACTTGTGCGGCGTGCCGTCGATCATCAGGACGTGCAGGCAGCGCAGCCGCCCCGCGTCGCGCCCGTCCCAGGACAGGCAGATCCGGTCGTCGGTCGTGACGCCGTAGAACCCGGTGCCGGTCCAGTCGCCACCGATCAGCCGGCCCTCGATGCCGTTGTCTTCACCGTAATGGATCAGCACCTCCTTGTCGCTCGAGGCCGCGACCCATTTCACCGTCTTGCCGACCATCGTCTCGGCGATCTCGTCCGAGCCGAGCGTCTTGGCGCCGGCCTCGAGCGCCCTCTCCATCGCCGTCATCTCCGCCGCCGCGAAGCCCGGCACCACCGCGAGCCAAACGGCGCCCGTGATCATCGTCCTGAATGTCATCGCGTATCCTCCGCCCTGTCATTTCCTCCGGGTCCCAGAGACCCAACCCGACGGTGCCAGCCCGCGCAGACGGCCCGCAATCCGTGATTTCGCATGCGGGTTATGCAAGAATGCATGGCATGAACTGGGACGATCTGCGCCTCTTCCTCGCCGTGGCCCGGGCCTCGTCGCTGTCGCAGGCCGCGGCGACGCTCGGGGTGAACCAGTCGACCGTCTCGCGCCGGCTGGCCGCAATGGAAGCCGACCTTGACACGCGGCTGATCGAGCGACGCGGCGACGGACCCTTGCTTACCGCCGCCGGCACCGAATTGCTCGCTACCGCCACGAACATCGAGGCCGAGGTGGCGCGCGCCGACCGCTGGCTGGCGGGTCGCAACTCGCTGCTGACGGGACGGCTGCGCATCACCTGCTCGGACAATTTTCTCGAAGCGTTCCTCGCGCCGCGCGTGGCTGCCTTCGCCGACGCGCACCCGGAGATCGACCTCGACATCGTGACGAGCTACCAGCACCTGAGCCTCGCCCGCCGCGAGGCAGACATCGCGATCCGCACGACGCGGGCGCCGCAGGAGACCCTGGTCGGCCGCCGGCTCTTCCGCTTTGCCCTTGCGGTCTACGGGGCGCGGGCGCGATATCCGGGCGGCGCGCCGTCGCCCGATCCGGCCTCACTCTCCTGGATCGGGTGGGAGAGCGAGCTCTACAACCGTATCATGATCCACGATCATTTCCCCGGCGCGACGGTGCGCCATCGCACCGACAGCCTGGTGGCACAGCGCGCG
>NZ_JBAPKY010000166.1:0-1358 GCF_037083785.1 Roseovarius sp. D22-M7 | reverse complement strand
GGGCCTTCGGGTTTGACGCCGATATAGGCGGCCTGTTCGGGGTCGAGTTCGGTCAGGCGGACGCCGATGCGCTCGAGATGCAGGCGGGCGACCTTCTCGTCGAGGTGCTTCGGGAGCACGTAGACCTTGTTCTCGTATTGCTCGCCCTTGGTCCACAGTTCCATCTGCGCCAGCACCTGGTTGGTGAACGACGCCGACATCACGAAGCTGGGATGCCCCGTCGCGTTGCCGAGGTTCAGCAGGCGGCCTTCCGACAGCAGGATGATGCGATGCCCCGAGGGCAGCTCGATCATGTCCACCTGGTCCTTGATATTGGTCCATTTGTGGTTCTTGAGGTTGGCCACCTGGATCTCGTTGTCGAAATGCCCGATATTGCCGACGATCGCCATGTCCTTCATCTCGCGCATGTGCTCGATGCGGATGACGTCCTTGTTGCCCGTGGTGGTGATGAAGATGTCCGCCGATCCGACCACGTCCTCGAGGCGCACGACCTCGAACCCGTCCATCGCCGCCTGCAGCGCGCAGATCGGGTCGACCTCGGTCACCTTCACGCGCGCGCCGGCGCCGGCGAGCGAGGCCGCCGAGCCCTTGCCCACATCGCCGTAACCCATCACCACGGCGACCTTGCCGGCCATCATCGTGTCGGTGGCGCGGCGGATGCCGTCGACCAGGCTTTCCTTGCAGCCGTACTTGTTGTCGAATTTCGACTTGGTGACAGAGTCGTTGACGTTGATCGCGGGGAAGGGCAGCTCGCCCTTTTCCACCATCTGGTACAGCCGGTGCACGCCGGTCGTGGTCTCTTCCGAGACGCCCTTCAGCATGTCGCGCTGCTTGGCGAACCAGCCCGGGGTCGCGGCGATGCGGCTCCGGATCTGCGCAAACAGCGCCTCTTCCTCCTCGCTCGTGGGCACGGCGATCAGGTCGTCCTCGCCGGCCTCGACGCGGGCCCCCAGCAGGATGTACATCGTCGCGTCCCCGCCATCGTCGAGGATCAGGTTCGCGCCGCCCTCGGGGAAATCGAAGATGCGGTCGCAATACTCCCAGTATTCGGGCAGCGTCTCGCCCTTGACCGCGAAGACCGGCGTGCCGCCTTCGGCGACGACCGCCGCGGCATGGTCCTGCGTCGAGAAGATGTTGCACGACGCCCAGCGGACATCGGCGCCGAGCGCCACCAGCGTCTCGATCAGCACCGCGGTCTGGATCGTCATGTGCAAGGAGCCGGCGATCCGCGCGCCCTTCAGCGGCTTCGCCTCGCCGTACTCCTCGCGCAACGCCATCAGCCCCGGCATCTCCGTCTCGGCGATGTCGATCTCCTTGCGGCCATACGCGGCAAGCGCGATGTCCTTGATGATGTAATC
>NZ_JBAPKY010000165.1:0-1384 GCF_037083785.1 Roseovarius sp. D22-M7 | reverse complement strand
GTAATCACCCGGTTGGCACCGCCTGCCCGCATTTGCCCAGATGGGCTAAGACACGTGCATAACGACGTCGCTAACGACGTGTCTTATGCGGAGGTGTTATGCGGGGCGAAATTCTCGGGATTGAACGGCGGCGTCGTTGGAGTGATCAAGATAAGCTGTTGATCGTGTCGTCTGTCGGCATCGATGGGGCGACGGTCACGCAGGTGGCGCAGCGCAACGATGTTACCCGGCAGCAGATCTACGCTTGGCGGCACGAGCTGAAGAAGAAAGGACTATGGTCCCCGGAAGAGGGTGCCATCTTCCTGCCGATAGGTGTTCCCGCCATCGAGTGCGCGCCGGAGGCGCCGGTCCCGGCAGCAACCTCGGTATCGGTTGAATTGGGTCTGGCCAAGGGGCGCACACTTCGGTTTGACAGCGTTATGGATGAGGCCACGTTGATGCAGCTGATCCGTGCGGTGGAGGGGGCATGATCGGGCCCGGGACCGGAGTGCGGGTCTACCTGGCCTGTGGGGTTACCGACATGCGCAAGGGGATCGCAGGGCTCTCCACGATCGCGCAGGACGTTTTGCGACAGAAGCCTGCCAGCGGGGCGGTCTTCGTCTTCCGCGGACGCCGCGGCGACAGGATCAAGGTGCTGTATTGGGACGGCCAGGGGTTTTGCCTCTATTACAAGGTGCTCGAGCATGGCCGGTTTCCGTGGCCGATGGCAACCGAGGGTGTGGCAAGACTGACCTCGGCCCAGTTGGCAATGCTTTGGGAAGGAATCGACTGGCGCAGGCCCGACTGGGGTGCGCCCCCGGCTCGGGTCGGGTAATTTATCTGTCTGAAATGCCGTGTTTTTATGGCGCTCTGCGGCATGATTTGCTATAAATAGGCATGTCGCAATCGCCTGTAGATATGCCCGATGACCCCATCGTTCTGAAGGCGATGATTGCTGCCCTGCAGGCCGAAAACGCGAAGATGTCGGCGACGCTGCGCGCGCATGATCTGCTCGTGCAAGCGCTGCGTATCCGGATTGCCAAGCTCAAGAAACAGAAGTTCGGCGCCAGCTCTGAAAAGATCGAGCGCGAGATCGAACAGCTCGAACTGGCGCTCGAAGACCTGATGATCGCTACGGCGGAGGTTGGTGACGCGTCCTCCGAAGACGACGAAACCCTGGAGCAAGACCCTCCATCCGAAGAGGGTGAAACCCCATCGGAGAAGAAACCGCGCCGTCGTCCAAGGGTGTCAAAGAACACGCCACGCGAACGCCGCGAACTTGATCCCGGCGACAATTGCCCGGAGTGCGGCGGGGATCTGCGCGTGGTCGGCGAAGACGTCAGCGAATTGCTCGACATGATCGCAGCGCAAATCAAGGTGATCGAGATCGCCCGGGTGAAGAAGT
>NZ_JBAPKY010000164.1:0-1407 GCF_037083785.1 Roseovarius sp. D22-M7 | reverse complement strand
GGCGCCAAGCGCGCCCCATAGCGCTGGCGCGGCGCCGCGCGCGGCGGTGGACTGTGTGCGTATCATGTGGATTGCTTTCGCATTGAGGCGCCATCAAGAGGCAGCCTGTGGGCATTGTGGACGATCCGATCGAGTATGGCGTCGGCGAAGGTCGGCTCGCCGATGACATCGTGCCATGCGTCGACGGGCAACTGACTGGTCAGGAGGATCGCGCCGTTGCCGTAGCGGTCCTCGACGATCTCCATGAGGTCGCGTCGTTGCGGGCCGGTGAGCCGGTCGGGGCCCCAGTCGTCGAGGATCAGCAGGTTGGCGCGGACGAGCTTCCGGAACAGGCGTGGGAAGCTGCCATCGCCATGAGCGAGTTCGAGCTCGGCAAAGAGGCGCGGCAGACGGCGATAAAGAACGGTCCTGCCGTCGCGACAGGCTTTCTGTCCGAGAGCGCAGGCGAGCCATGTCTTGCCTACACCGCAGGGGCCGGTGATGATCAGGTTTTGTCCTTTTGCGATCCAGTCGCCTTGCGCGAGCTGGCGGAACAGGTCCCGATCGAGCTGTCGCGGTGTGCGATAGTCGACGTCCTCGATGGCGGCACCGACATGGCGCAGTTTCGCGGCCCGCATCCGGGTTTGATAGCGCTTGTTGCTGCGGTTCGTGGCCTCGCGATCGATCAGCAGGCCGAGCCATTCGGCATGGCTGAGCGTCGCGGCATCGGGTTGCTGCTGGAGTTCGGCGAATGCGTCAGCCATGCCGTCGAGCTTGAGGTCACGCAGCCGCTGGTGTGTGGGATGGTCGAGCATGCTCGGATCCTTTCTCAGTGGAAGTATTTGGCGCCGCGGATGTTGGGGTGGGTGATCGCCGGCCCCTCCGCGGTCTCTCGGGGCCGTCGGCGATGCAGGTTGTTCTTCAGGATGGATTTGACCGAGCTGTAGGAGAGCGCACCGATCTCGGTGGCGCGCTGGCAGGCGGCCTCGACGGCCTCATGCCCATGCGGGCGCGCGAGCCGAACGATGCCAAGGCAGGCGCGGAAACCCTGTTCAGGGTGGGTCTTGGCGTGCAGGATCTGCTCCACCAGCGCGGTGGTATTCGGGCCAACTCGTGCGGCGCGGCGGCGGATCTCGTCTGGCGTGACGCCGGCATGGCGACGATGGCTGGCGGGCATGTGCTCGGGCACGGTGGTGTGCCGGCGATTGCTCGAGCTTCGGACATGGGAAGCCACACGTTCACCGTCGTGATAGATCTCGACGGTGCCGGCGGTGAGGCGCGCCCAGAGGGTCTTCTTGAGAAGTTGATGCGGGACCGAGTAGTAATGCGTCTCGACCTCGACGTGGTAGTCGAGCCCGGCCCGCCGCTCCAGCCATTCGGCATATTCATAGGGCGTTGCCGGCAGCGGTTTCAGCGCGGGCTTGTCCA
>NZ_JBAPKY010000163.1:0-1442 GCF_037083785.1 Roseovarius sp. D22-M7 | reverse complement strand
GTAACCGCCCGGTTACAACCGCGGGCCTTTTTCCTTGACGCGGTCGATGATTTGTTGGTCCGACACGAAGTCTTCGAGGAACCTGTTCCAGTCCTGCGGTGAGCGCCTTGCGTCGGCGAGCATGTTCGTCAGCTCTTCGATCCCGTCGTCGGTCAGCGCCGTGATGGTCTCGTTCTGGCCGGTGTAGACGGTGACGATGGCGCCGTAGGTCAGGTTGTCGTCATTCCAGACAATGGCCTCCAGGAGGTCCAGAGTCTCACCCAACATCCTGGCGACGTAGTCGAGAGTATAGACGTGGGTCAAGGCGGCCATCAGGCTGCCTCGACCTGCAGGGTGGACTTTGGCACCCAACTCCAGGGCAGCAACTCGTCAAGACGGTTGGCCTTGTGATCGTGGATCCGGTCGAGGACGTCAGCGAGGTAGGCCTGCGGATCGAGATCATGCATCTTCGCGCTCTCGATAAGCGTCATTGCCCGCGCCAGGGTTTCGCCACCCGTGTCCGATCCGGCAAATAGCCAGTTCTTTCGTCCTATGCCCACTGGACGCATGGCGCGCTCGGCGGGGTTGTTGTCGATGGCGACGCGACCATCCTCCAGGAACAAGGTGAAGGAGGACCAGCGGTTGAGGGCATAGCGGAAGGCCTTGGCGAGATCGCTTTTTCCGGGGATGCGTGTCAGCTGCTGTTCCGCCCAGGCCCTGAAGGCAGCAACCTTTTCGGCGCTGTATTTCTGGCGGGCCGCAAACCGCATTTCGGCGGACTTCCCGGCAATCTTGCGTTCGATGTCATACAGCTTCCCGATGCGGTCGAGAGCCTCGCGTGCGATCCGGGACTTGTCGGCTGTCCACACGTCATGGAAGTCGCGCCGCAGGTGCGCCCAGCAGGCGGCCTCGCGGAACTGCTGCGAGCCGTCTGCATGCTTTTCATAGAGATCCCTGAAGCCGGCATAGGCGTCGGCTTGCAGAATGCCGCTCGAGTTGGCGAGATGGCCGCGTGGATGTTCACCCTTTCGATCGGGAGAGAAGTAATACACGACACCGGGAGGCGCGGCACCTGACCATGGCCGTTGATCTCTGACATAGGCCCATATACGGCCCTGTTTCACGGCCTTTCCGAGTTCCTTTTTCTTGCCGGATCGGTCGAGCACGCGGATGGGCGTGTCGTCAGCATGCAGTATCGGGCTGGACATCACGTCCGCCTCGAGCTTTTCGATCAGCGGGTTCAGCGTCTTCATGGCCCCGCCGCACCAGTCGACCATCGTGGTGTCGGGGATGTCGGCCCCCATGCGGGCGAAGATCTCGTTCAGGCGATAGAGCGGGATGTGGTCGTCGAACTTCGAGACGAGAATGAAGGCCAGCAGGCTGGGTCCCGCCATGCTGCGCGGGATCGGCCGGCTGGGGGCGGGCTCCTGCACCATGGCCTCGCAGCGGCGGCAGGACTTCTT
>NZ_JBAPKY010000162.1:0-1446 GCF_037083785.1 Roseovarius sp. D22-M7 | reverse complement strand
TGGGACGGGATCCTGAACGGGTTTGACAGCCGGCTGACCAATGGCGGTGTCGAAGCCATCAACGGCCTGATCCAGGCGGCCAAGGCCCGCGCCCGCGGCTATCGCACGACACGGAACTTCATCAACATGGCCTACCTCGTCGCCGGCCGGCTCACGCACCTCCCCGCATCACCCTACGACACAACATCTCGTGTGGTAGTTACCTGAACCGCAACCCGCCAACCCACACAATTCGCGAAGTAGCCTTATTTCTGAAGTATCGATCCATAGTTCAGCAATAAGGACGCTGACTGAAGATATGGTTTGGACGGTTTACGACTCATCGGGTGCCAAGCTATCGGAGATAAGGTCACCGGACACGCCTCGTTTCTTGCGCGACGGTACAGCCTTGGGTTTCTGGACTGACGAGGCAGGTGCCGGGAAGACCCTTCAGGTTCAAGATTTGGCGGGCAATATGCTCCAGCCTGAATTCGAGGATTACGTGCCCTTCGACCAGCGCCTCTTTGATCCTCCCGGATCGGACATGTCGTTCGGATCGCCCCTGGCATCCGCACGCATCTGGCGAGCAGACGATCATGTCCGCGGTCGCGAACTCTATGATCTTGTCTGGGAGGCTCTACCAAATGAACTCAAAGACGAAGTCTCCGAGCAGAGGGTCGCTCGTCCAGAATGATCAATAAGTAGAAAGAACACGACTTCACGAAACCAAAAATTGGGAGTGCTTGATGTTTAGGCTATTCTGCGGAAATTTGATGCTCTGTATTATGTCAACAAGTGCACATGCTGAGTGGGTTTTTAGGTCACCGGAAGCCAGTGACGACAATGGAAGCGCTTTTGTGCAAAATGCACAGGGTCACCGGTTGGACGTCGGATGTGGCAACGGCGGAACTATCGCCATTTCCCTCACCCCGGACACGCGTCCAGCCGATTTGAAATTTGTTGACGACGGCGCGGTCATCTATTTCCAGGTCGATGGCGGCCAACCCTTACAGATGCCGGCGACCTGCGGCACTCCCGGATGCTATCAGGATTTCATGTTGGGTGGCGAACCATGGCCTGTTAGTCAAATGATCGCGATCACTTCAGCATTGCGTGCCGGATCGAGCGTCGATGTCTTGCTTGGAGGCAAAATAATGTCGCGCTTCGATCTATCAGGCTCGTCCGCGGCTCTAGGAGAATTAGCGTCTAGAACGCAATGCGAAGGTCTTTGATAGATTTCTAGATCACACTCCCGGCCCGAGAAGATCGACGCTTTCGAACGCGGTAATGTCGTGGGCTGAACTGATGTTATCCCGCGAACAAATCGTCCTCGAGGTACTGCAGTAGGCACACCTTCCGTTCCGCCCCTTCTGCTGTCAATGTGCATTCAAAACTGACCCGGTGTGATCATCCAAAAATGACCCACCCCGGAGGTGGCAAAGCCCACAGGCGAGCGGCCACCAAATA
>NZ_JBAPKY010000161.1:0-1462 GCF_037083785.1 Roseovarius sp. D22-M7 | reverse complement strand
GGGGCAGGCATGGCGCAGGAGATTCACCCGCTTTTGCTATGCGGCGGGTCCGGGACGCGGCTTTGGCCGTTGTCGCGCAAGAGCTATCCCAAGCAGTTCACCCGGCTGACCGGCGAGGAAAGCCTGTTCCAGGCCTCGGCGCGCCGGCTGTCCGGGCCCGGGTTCGCGGCCCCCGCGGTGATCACCGCCGCTGCCTACCGCTTCGTGGTGACCGAGCAGCTGGCGGGGGCCGAGACCTGTGCCGCCGCCACGCTGATCGAGCCCGAGGGCCGCAACACCGCCCCCGCGATCCTCGCCGGCGCGTTGGAATTGCACGCGCGTTCGCCCGGCGCGTTGATGCTGGTGGCGCCGTCGGATCACGTGATCCCCGACGCCGAGGCCTTCCGCGAAGCGGTCATCGCGGCGGTGCCGGCCGCGCGGTCGGGCCAGATCGTGACCTTCGGCATCCGCCCCGACCGGCCCGAGACGGGCTATGGCTGGCTGGCCCTCAGCGCCGCGCCGGGCGACGATTTCGCGCCCGTGCCGCAGCCGCTGCGGGGCTTCGTCGAGAAACCCGATGCGGCCACCGCGCAAGAGCTGCTGGCCGGCGGCCTGCATCTGTGGAATGCCGGGATCTTCCTGATGTCCACCGACGCGATCATCTCGGCTTTCGAGGCGCATCAGCCCGCGATGCTGGACGCCGTGACCCGCGCTTTCGAGGCCGCGACGCGCGATCTGCATTTCCTGCGGCTCGCGCCCGGCCCGTGGGCCGACTGCGCCGATATCTCGATCGACTACGCGGTGATGGAGAAGGCCCGCAACCTGACCGTGGTGCCCTATGGCGGCGCATGGTCGGACCTCGGCGGCTGGGACGCCGTCTGGCGCGAAAGCGGCCCGGACGCGGCCGGCGTGGTCACTGCCGGCCCCGCGACCGCCATCGACTGCACCGGCAGCCTGCTGCGCGCCGAGGACGCGCAGCAGGCGCTGGTCGGCATCGGGCTGGAGGACGTCATCGCGGTCGCCATGCCCGACGCGGTGCTGGTGGCGCACAAGGACCGCGCGCAGGACGTCAAGCAGGCCGTCGCCGCCCTGAAGGCACAGGGCGCCAAGCAGGCCGAGACGCTGCCGCGCGACTTTCGCCCCTGGGGCTGGTTCGAGGGGCTGGCCCTTGGCGGGCGTTTTCAGGTCAAGAGGATCCATGTCCATCCCGGCGCGGCGCTGAGCCTGCAAAGCCATCATCACCGGTCGGAGCACTGGATCGTGGTGGAAGGCACCGCCAAGGTGACCATCGACGCCGTCGAGCAACTGGTGACCGAGAACGAGTCGGTCTACATCCCACTTGGCGCCGTGCACCGGATGGAGAACCCCGGAAAGGTGCCGATGGTGCTGATCGAGGTGCAGACCGGCAGCTACCTGGGCGAGGACGACATCACCCGCTACGACGACATCTACGCGCGCGGACCAGAGAGCGCCGGATAGGCCG
>NZ_JBAPKY010000160.1:0-1472 GCF_037083785.1 Roseovarius sp. D22-M7 | reverse complement strand
CGCTGTGATGAAAATCGGGGCCGAGAAGATCAGCGTCGTCGCCTCGGCCAGCGGCATGAAGCTCAGACTGATGAAATAGAGATAGGCGCCGAGCAACATCAGCAGCCCGCGTGCCGCGTGCAGCCCCAGGTGCCTCGTGCGCAGGGCATGCGGTCCCCGCAGGATCAGCGCTGCCGCGGCGACCATCGGCATCGCGATCAGGTTGCGCAGGAAGAGGNTCCCCGCAGGATCAGCGCTGCCGCGGCGACCATCGGCATCGCGATCAGGTTGCGCAGGAAGAGGATCTGCACCGGGTCGTAGCGGTCCGTGAGCACCTTGACGATGGCGTCGTTCGCCACCAGAAACGCCACGCCCGCGCAGATCGTGAGGATCCCGCGGGAAATCTGATTGGGCTCGGTCTGCGGCTCCACGCGCATGCACGATCTCTCTGGCAATCTCTGCCGGCCCGGCTACCAGATGTGCCGCAGGGTTGCGAGTGACGGCAGATACCATGGGGTTGCTCTCCTGGTTGTCGATGAGTCCAGTTCGGGCGGCGTTGGCGACGCGACCGGCGTCACCGCGGGCGGCCGCAAGCGCCGGGGTGGACTCCGCCAATGCGGGGTCCAGTGGATTCGAGAGTGGACTCCCGAGCGCCAGGTATCCACCCCGGAGTCCACCTGCCAAACATCTGTTATTGCGTGGTTATTTCCGGTTTCAGGGGTGGACTCCGACCGGGATGGACTCCCAAAAAAATCGCTCTGACGCTAGCGAAATTGCGCGCTGCGCCCCCCAGCATACGAAGTGCACAAAAAGGAACCGTAAAATCAACGGCTTACGGGTCGGCGGAGACAGTTTTTCCGGTCAAGCGGTGGGCGGCTGCCCGGTTTCGAACTGTCTCCCCCTTGGCACCCGTCTGGACCCCGAACCGGACTCCGGGTGGACCCCGGAATCCAGCGGTGCAGGCCATCGTCCCTTCGTTCACGTCTCGTGCGATCATACCCCGTTTGTAGGCCGTGGCGCCGGTTCGTGAAACCCTCCCGGATGTCTCACCGATAATTCCGTCACAGGACGATTTTCCTTGACAGCCGGTCGGCGTTCTCGATCACGAAGCGCCGCGATCGCTTGGCTGATGGCACGCGCCCGTTGAGCCGCCAGGTGATCAGCGCCACGCCGTATTGCCAGTGCCGGTTGGCGGCCGGGCGGCTGAGCCCGATCTCCCAGGTGATCTTCTTCCACGGCTTGCGGTTGGCGCGCAGCCAGACGATCCGGGCGTCGTCACGCTCCAGCCAGCGCAGCCAGAGCATGGCCTCATCGGCTTCGGTGATCATGCGCGGGCTGGGCCGCGGGCGTTTCATCTCGGGCTCCTGGCCCACGTGATCGGCGAAGCTGTGGAAATATTGTAAGCGCGATCTGGGGCCCACCTTCTTCTGACTTATGATTTCTGGGAATCCGTCCCTGTCTTGGAATAGGGAAGGAGTTTCTCCGTGGAGGAT
>NZ_JBAPKY010000159.1:0-1477 GCF_037083785.1 Roseovarius sp. D22-M7 | reverse complement strand
GCGCTCTGATGTCTTTTTTCAAGGACTTTTTCATGCAAACAGGCACGCCAAGGCGTTGCTTGTTATCTGGACGCCCAAGGGTGGGCACGAGGTCTGAAGACGTCGGTTAACAAGCTCTGATGCGCGGGTTGGTTGCCGCATGACCGAATTTGCGTCTCGGGGCTATTCCTGTCTTACAGCGGGCATCAACATAAGTTGGCCTCAAAGCGACTGCCGGATATTCCCCTGCCGTTGACCTCGTGCCCGCCATTGAGCGCATGGGGTCACGCTCAGCTGGCGGGCATGGTGCGGCGGGCGATGTCCCACATGAAGGCAGCCATTTCCCGCGCGATGGCAGTGGTGACGACGGTCGATTTCTTGCCTCGTTGGCTGAGTTTACGATACCGCGCCGTCAGACGGGATTGTGCTTTCCAGGCAATGTCCTGAACCTCGGCCGGTTGTTCCTGAAGGATGTAGAGCTTCCTCGCTCCCGGGCGCGCTTGTAGGCGATAGGTCCAGGCTCCTTCGATCAGCTTGTGACGAACGCGGGAGTTGCCCGCCCGGGTAATTCCGCCACGCTTGGTCGTTTTTCCCGTCGAGTATTCGCTCGGCACCAGCCCCAGATACGCCATCAGTTTTACCGGCGTTTCAAACCGGCGCATGTCCCCGATCTCGGCCATGAAGGTGACGGCACTTATAAGCGCCACACCCCGCAAGGCCTGCAGCGCATTCACAGCCGGGGCGAGATCCCATTGCGGCACGAGAGCCTCGATATGTCCGGTCAGCCGGTCCAGGCGTTCGGTGGCATTGCGCTCAGCCTGCAGCATTTCCTGAAAGGCGATCTGATGCGCCGGATGATCGAAGCTCTGGCTTTGCAGCCATCGGCGATACCGCATCGTCCACGGCTTGGTCCGGTGATAGATCCGCCCGTGGCGCAGCATGAACGCGGAAACGAGTTGGCGTTTGTGCCGCTGGTCCTCTGCCGTGCTTTCGCGGGCACGAACCAGGTCGCGCATTGCCTCATGCGTTTCATCAGGAACCCAAATCGGCGACAGTTCACCGGCACGCAAGAGCCGCGCCAGTCGAATGGCATCCAGCCGGTCTGTCTTTACGCGCTCACCGGCGCGCACCGGAATCAACGAAGGTGCGACCACACAGCATTCGAAACCGAACGCTCGAACCTGCCGATAAAGGCCATATCCGGTCGGCCCGGCTTCATAGCATACCGAGACAGGCGACCCACGCCCGGAAAGTTTCTTGAGCAGTCGGTCGACGCTGGTAGGGGCGTTCTCAAAGGTGCCTAAGCTGAGAACGTCATCGCGCACCCCACCACTGGCAATTGCAACTGCCAGCTTGTCCTTCGAAACGTCGATCCCAACATGGATCGCTGGTTGTTCTTTCGTCATGCCTTCCTCCATCGCAGATCGACGGCACTTGCCGCCATGCGATCAGAATACAGGCTAAACCGTCATGAGCGTGCCGATGGAAAAGACATGCG
>NZ_JBAPKY010000158.1:0-1485 GCF_037083785.1 Roseovarius sp. D22-M7 | reverse complement strand
CTCGGACCTGCGCCCCGGTTCGACGGCGTCGATGACCTGAATGACTGGCTGGAAGACCGGTGCCTGAAGCGCCAGGACGATACCGTCCGTGGCCATAGCGCTGATGGCGCTGCCGCCCACGCCCCATGATGCCTGCGAGAAGGTCAGCACGCGGGCCGCCTCGATCGCGATGGTCCGCTTTCGCACCAACGCTCATTCCGTTCCGGTGGCCTGTGCGCAGCACGAGGTTCGGGTCCGGGGCATCATGCTGAAAGCATGTCTCCGACATGACGTCCATGAGGTCGTCATCGGCTGCGGCGCAGAGGGGATCGCCCGCCACCGCCGGTCCGACGACAAGGCCGACATGGTCTTCGATCCGCTGCATTACCTGCCGCTGCTGGAGCAGAAGGTCGGCGCCCAGGATCAGGCGGCGCCGTTGCAGAACCGGGAGCTGCCGGATGAGTTCGCCACCCGGCACCGGTTGCTCGAAGCGCGGATGGGCAAGAAGGGCGAGCGCGCATACGTCCAGGCTCGGACGTCTGCTGGAAACCTTCGAGATGGCCCATGTCCATGGCGCCCTCGACTACGCTCTCGGCCACGGCACCATCGGCTACGATGCGGTCAAGCATCTCGTGCTGTGCCGGATCGAGAACCGCCCGCCGCGGCTTGATCTCGACATCTATCCCTATCTGCCCAGGGCACAGGTCGAGACGACGGACCCGGCCAGCGACAAGGTGTTGATGTCCGGAACAGCGGCATGACCGATACCCCGCAGGTCCTGCGGCAGCATCATCTCGAGAAGCTGCGCCTGCCGACCTTCAACAGCGCGTATGACAAGCAGGCCCGGGCCCGGCGGCGTGCGCCGCCAATGCTTGACCTGCGCGCCTCTGGCGCGGCGGCGTGCGCCGCCAATGCTTGAACTGCGCGCCTCTGGCGCGGCGGCGTGCGCCGGATGATCGAACGCCGGATCAAGGCCGCGAAGCTCCCGGCGACCAGGAACCTGGACAGCTTCGACTTCAAGGTCACTGCGTCCCTGAACAAGGGCCTGACGATGCAACTCGCCCGCTGCGCCCTTGTCGCTCGGCGCGAGAACGTCATCGCCCCGGGCCCGAACGGCACCGGCAAGACCCATCTCGCCCCGGGGCTCGGACTGGCAGCCTGCCAGAAGGGTCTCAAGGTCCGCTTCACGACCGCCCCCCGCAGGAAGTAATGCCCGAGCAATACGCGATTATTCGCGTCGCGGACCTTCGGTTCATGGGCTGGTGCCAACGCTCGATCCTGGCCTGGGTCTGCGGATGCTGAGGGGCACCGCGAACGCGATCCATGCCCTTGTCCTCGACATGATCGGCCAGGTCGTCCGCGATGCAAGACGAGCCGTTATCTCTGAGCAGCCTTGGTTTGGCGATCACGCTGGCGCTGTCGCAGCCCGACACGTCCAGGGCCAGGTCCAGCGTGGAGGTCACATCCTCGGCCTTCATCGTCGTGCAGAGCTTCCAGGCGATGATG
>NZ_JBAPKY010000157.1:0-1501 GCF_037083785.1 Roseovarius sp. D22-M7 | reverse complement strand
CGCCGAAGAACTCGAACGTGCGGACATGCGCGCCAATCCAATCCGGCAGCATCTCGTTCCAGCTGGCCTCGGCATAGGTGTAATGCGACGCGCCCTACGCCGCGACGAACAACTCGACGGGACGACGCGTGCCAGTGACGGGATCCGTCACCTCCATGCGCACGCCGGAATAGTCGACGAACAGCTTCTCGCCCGCGACTTGACGCTGGCGCATGGAGGGTGACAACCGCTTCACCCACGCTCGGTAATGCTGACAATAGGCGGAATATCCATAGCCATCATCCGGGTGGCACGCGCGATATTCCTCCCAAAGCAGGCGCAGGGTCACGCCAGGGTGCTTCAACTCCCGGTTGAATTTCGCCCAATCCGGCAGAGCAAACGGATCATCCTCTGCGCCTGCCACCTGGCGAAAAAGCTGCCGCTCAAGAGCGATCTCATCGAGTTCCTGAAGGCAGGCCACGAGAGCCCGGCCTCTGCGGCGCGCTGCAGATAATTCCGAGTGGACGTCCGCCCCAGCCCCAGACTGTCCGCAATCCTGCGCGTCGAACATCCCGAGGCGCGAAGTCGTAAAACATCCTTGATCTTGCGCATCCGCGGCAACCTTTCCATCTCGCCCTCCTGCTTCCTCAATCGGCGGCAGAATAGGCAGGGTCAGATCACCTCGCAGGTCTGTCTCAAAGGGGTGGCCACATGCCGTGGACTCCGTGGCCACATGTTCATGGAATCGAAGGCCACATGCGCGTGGAATACTCAGTCAGGCGCCGTGTCGATCCCGGCGCATGCCGGTTGATCATCTCAAGGGCCGCCTTGCGCTCGCCATGACCATCGGCGTGGGTCAGGTCCGCCCGCACCAAGATCCCGTCGCGGTGCTCCATCGCCCGCTCGTCCGTGGTCAGAGCAGCGCGCTCACCGGCATCACGTGCCGCCTGCCGGCACCAGGCCCGGGTAGTGTCGTGGGAGCAACCAAGCTTCGAGGCGACTGCCCGGTAAGCAACGTTGTCGCTGGTATGATCGGACCGGTGTTCGAGAAACAGCCGAACGCCGCGCTCGCGGAACTCGGCCGTGTATGTCGGACTGGGCTTTTTCTTCGATTACATAAGGGTCATCCCCTGAGAGCTTTACCCTCTCGGAAACTCGGGGCACACGTGCAAGCATATGGACCCCGTCTAATTGCAACGGTCTATTTGGCTCTGGATCGAAGGTCGCGATTGCTGATGTATATCCGGCTTCTTGGGGCGGACTGATAGATCATCGCCGCGAGCCCCGATCGATTTCCGCTTGCTTCTCCCTCATCGCCCCTCAGAGTCCGATTCAAAATGGGTTGAATGATTTCAGTCCCTTGCGAGGCGGCGGGTCATACGTCTGATATGGGCGATGAGGACCCAAGCCTCTGCGCTCTCGACGGTTCTTTCCCAACCTCTTGCCAGGCGGCGGCAGCGACCGAGCCATGCGAATGTGCGTTCGACGACCCATCTCCGGGGCAGCACCTCGAAACCCTCGG
>NZ_JBAPKY010000156.1:0-1553 GCF_037083785.1 Roseovarius sp. D22-M7 | reverse complement strand
CGTGCATGAACGCACGGATGCTAACGTGGCAGGTGGGTCAGTTTTAGATGATCATAACCCACCCAGGTGGGTCACTTTTGCATGCCGATTCACACTCTACGAAGTAACCGGCCCACGCCTGATGAGTTTCGCCGAAATGGCGAACGCGCTGAGCCACGCCATTGGTCGCCCGATCCGGCACATCCCGATCAGCTTCGAGGCGTTCCACGCGGCAATCGCCACGTCCGGCGACGCGTTCGTGGCCGACGTCTTCACCGCCATCGCACGCGAAACACTGGACGGGCGTAATGCGCAGGTCTGTGACGGGGTGCAGAAGGCGCTGGGGCGCCCGCCACGCGATTTTGCCACATATGCCATCCAAGCCGCCAAATCGGGGGCCTGGGCAAGTGCTGCATGACCCCATGGCAGGGGCTATCGCCCCTTCCTTGACACTTCTTCAAGAAAGCAAAGCAATGTTCTCGATCTTCATCGTCATCCTGCTCATCACGATGCTGGCCTATGCCGTCATTCTTGGTGCCTATCTTGCGGTTTCCGACTTCGATCTGCTGCTGCATCGCCCAGACCAGAGCCGCGGAAAAGCGCAGCCCGCCCCTTCCCCGACGAAACCCCATGCGCGTCGACCTCTCTCGCTCCAGGAGATTTTCAAATGTCCACATTCTTCTTCATGCTGATCCAGTTCGCCATCCTCGCCTATGCGCTGGTCGGCGGCGTTTTCCTCGCCTTTTCGGATTTCATCATGCGGTCGCTGTCGCACACTGGCGGCTCGGCTGGCGTGGAGGCCATGCCGGTCATCAATCGCGAGGTCTTCCGCTGGGTCTTCATGGCGTTGTTTCTCGGCATGGCGGCGGTGTCGCTCGCAATTGTCGGATTTGGCGCAACTCACCTCGACCATCCAGCTGGTACGCTGATCCTCGCCGCGGGGGGGATTTACCTGGTCGGCTGCTTCGGCGTCACCGTTTTCTTCAATGTACCGATGAACGAGGCTTTGGCCGGCATGGACCCGAGCGAGGACGCAACCCGCGCCTACTGGACCGGCACCTACCTGCCGCGCTGGACCTACTGGAACACCGTCCGAACGATAGCCTGCGGCCTGTCGGCAGCCCTGCTGCTCTTCGGACTCCTGTGGATGGCACAAGCCCACGTGCAGACCTAATGACCGCTCAACAGGGGGGTGGGCGGCTATCTTTGGAAAGCCGCCCGAAGCGTAAAATCAGGCCGAAACACTATCGAGCCCTGCCGTGGAAGTCGCATCTCCGCCACCGCGCAACAAGACCAGAAGATATGCGATTCGGGCGAATGTTCGCAACACTCGATCAAGCAGCCTTTCGCGGTGCTGGATGCAATGGCAGCGAAGTCTAAGGTTTGTGAATTCGCCATTCACAGCTTGAGCGGGCGCAGCGAATGGCGGCTCTGACGGCCGCGCCGCAGCAACGGTTACCAAGCTCGAATGTCCGGAAAGGTGAAGGATTTTCGATGCGGGCGGTGTTGCAACGGTGCCTGTTGGCGCCTCCTCGGCCCGCGTTGGAAATCTTCCCAAGGTGGAAGCCGCGGTG
>NZ_JBAPKY010000155.1:0-1555 GCF_037083785.1 Roseovarius sp. D22-M7 | reverse complement strand
GGCAGGTGCCCGCATTCCCAAATGCACAAAGTAGCGATCAGTCCCGAACGCCAGAAACGGGCGCCAATGCCGCGCGAGCGGCTTCGTCCAAGGGCCGTGTTGCGACATGATACTGGTCGGCGGGGGTCCCGTCATTCGCTGCCATGGCGAAGCGAATGGTTGGGAAAGGTTGAGTTCGATATTATAGCCGCGCGTTACCGGCCCGCGATCTGCAAGGCCGCGTTACTGCAACGAGCCGAGGCTGTGTGAATACTCGTCGGCGGACAGGCGTTTGGAGGGGGGTGTGCTTGATTTGGCGACGGGATGCGGATCTTGGCCTCGATGGTGGTTTGGGGCACGATTGGCAGCCGGAATGTGTGTTGAACGCGGGCACGGGCAGCGATCCAATGCAGGCGCGCCCCTTCAGGCCTGAAGTGCCGCCAGAAGCCGCCGAACCCCGATCAGGGCAATCATGCGCTTGATGTTGCAGGCCAGAACGTGAAGCGCCATTTCCGTGCGCACATGTGTCAGTCGCCGCATCCGGAAATGCGTCGCGCCCATCCAGGCCTTGATCGTGCCGAACGGGTGTTCGACGGTCGAGCGGCGCAGCCTCGTCAGCGAGGGATCGCGGCTCATCCGATCTCGCATCTCGTCGACCAGATGCTCGTGCTCCCAGCGGGTGATCCGGCGCTCGTTCCCGGTGGTGCAGCGCGCCTTGACCGGGCAGTCTGCGCACACGTTCGTCCAGTAGCGCCTCAGGATCAGGCCGGCGTCCTCGGTCGTATACCGATATGTCAGCGTTTCGCCCGCCGGACAGCGGTAGACATCGGCAGCGACATCATAGGCGAAGTCGGCCTTCACATACATGCCCTTGCGCCGGTTGCCCGAGGTCTCGGGCCGCGGAAGGGTCGTGGTGATGCCATCCTCGTGACAGGCCAGAATGTCCCGACCGCTGAAATAGCCCCTGTCCGCGACGGCCTTCATCTCGTCGCGTCCGAGAACTGCCTTGGCGGCCTGCGCCATCGGCGCCAGCTGATCGCGATCGTGCCCTGTGTTGGTCACGTCATGCGCGACGATCAGGTGTGTTTCGGTATCGACGGCTGACTGGGTGTTGCAACCAATGAGCCCGCTGCCCCGCGCGCTGGTCGCCATGGCCCGTGCATCCGCATCGGTGAGTGAGATCTGCCCGTCCGGGGCGTCGTTCAATGCCTGATCCATCTCCTGTAGACGCTGGATCTCCTGCCGGATGCGACCGTATCGCCGGGCAAGATTGGCGATCTTTTCTTCTCGGGCCTCCCCTTTGTCCTGCCGGTCGATCCGCACCATCTCTTCGAGATATCGATCGATGCCGGCCTCGAGGTGGGCGATCCGGCTTGCGATCTTGCCCTTGGTGAAGTTCGTGTCCCGGTTATTCACCGCCTTGAACTTGGAGCCATCGATCGCGACGCAATCGCTCTTCAGAACGCCGATCTGACGGCAGATCTGAACAAAACCGGCGCAGGTCTTGCGGATCGCGGCACCGTTGTCGCGCCGGAAATCGGCAATCGTCTTGTGGTCCGGGATCAGCCGGCCCATC
>NZ_JBAPKY010000154.1:0-1635 GCF_037083785.1 Roseovarius sp. D22-M7 | reverse complement strand
TGCCGTAGCACGTCGGGAAGAAGGGCTGTTGGTAGGTTATGGCCGCCTGCGCAGCCCTCATGTAGCGCAGCGGGTGGCCATAACCGGGTCTCGGGTCTCAACAGTGGTTTTGCGTGAACCACACCGCTGAGGAGACCGGCTATGACCGCCCACCATTCTACCGTCACGACCTTGTTGGTCGCCATCGACATTTCCAAGCACCGCCATGATGTGCTGATCGGCACCCCTGGAAAGAAGCGACGCCGTCGTATGACGATCACGAACACGCTGGAGGACTTCCAGCGCCTCTCCGCGGCCCTCGCCAGCTACGACCTGCCGGTGCGGATCGGGTTCGAGGCGACCGGCAACTATCACCGCACGTTGGCGCACCATCTCGGCCAGGCCGGGTTCGAGCTGAAGCTTGTTTCCTCCGTCGGTCTGGCGCGGACGCGGGAGGCCCTGCACAACAGCTGGGACAAGAACGACCCGAAGGACGCCCAGGTCATCCTGCACATGCTGGAGATCGGGGCCGTGCAGTTTTTCCATGACCCGCTGGTCGTCGGTACAGGCGATATACAGGAACTGTCAAAAACCCACGAGATCGTCTCGCGCTCAAAGACCGAGCTATGGCACCGTATCCTGACGCATTACCTCCCGCTGTATTTTCCCGAGGCCGAACGATTTCACCGAAGCTCGCGGACGGATTGGTTCCTGACATTCCTGGAAAAATTCCCGTCACCACACATGATCACCGCCATGAGCCGGGACGCCTTCATCTCTGATGCTTGGGAGATTGTCGGCCGAAAGGTATCCAAAGAACTCCTGCTTTCAGATATTTACGCCACAGCTGTCAGTTCGGTTGGGCTACCTGTCCATCCGGATTCAGACGCCGTTCGCATGTTCCGTCTTGTGCTGGCCGAAGGGCGCAGCCTGATCCGGCAACGTGATGAGATCGAGGCCCGGGCCGTCGAGCTGCTGTCGGATCTGCCCGACTATCAGCTGCTGACGACTATTCCCGGTATCGGACCGATCAATGCCATGACCATCCTTGCAGAGGCTGGCGACCTGCGCCGCTTTCGACATCACCGGCAGTTCCTGAAGTTTTGCGGCATGGACCTCGCAACCGTCCAGTCCGGCATGTTCCGCGGCCAGAGTCGCATCTCGAAGTACGGCAATGCCCGATTGCGGCGCACGCTCTGGATGGCCGGCCAAACCGCGGTCCTCAAGCGGACCAACAGCTTCCGTGACAAGTTCGAACGCTACATCTCGAAGGATCGACATAACGCCCATCTGCGCCGCAAGGCTTACACCGCGATCGCGGCCAAGATGGCGCGCACCGTACACGCCGTGGTCATGCACGGCGAACCCTATCGCCCCTTCTTCGAGGGGGTGAGCCCAGGCGGAAGGACCTCTCTCTGACGAGCCGTGGAGGCAGCTTGCTGACCTCGTAGATAATGTTCGGGCCTTCTGCTTGGGATTTGGGATCTCGTATTGAGGACGGTGAGGGCCGCCGCAGCGCGTACCCTGTGTTTGCTATGGAAGAGATCATTTCTTGACGGCAGAGCCCGTCTGGGCAACGATTACAGGGCATCCGGGAGACCGGATGTCCCACGACCTGCTGACCCAAGCAGCCAGAATTTCCCGACATAGGACGTT
>NZ_JBAPKY010000153.1:0-1678 GCF_037083785.1 Roseovarius sp. D22-M7 | reverse complement strand
GACCTCGTGCCCACCCTTGGGCGTCCAGATAACAAGCAACGCCTTGGCGTGCCTGTTTGCATGAAAAAGTCCTTGAAAAAAGACATCAGAGCGCCGGCTGGTTCCCACCTTCTCCCGAGGTTCCGTGGGTGCGAGCACGTTCCTGTCGTAAGGTAGGGAGTCTGTTTCGCAATGTGCGCTACTAATGCGTTTCTCAGATCACTCGGGGTGGAGATCCACGCGTCCGGTCAGCGGCGCTGGCCGGATGAGGTAAAGGCGCAGGCTGTTGCCGAGACGCTGCGTCCGGGGACGACGGTCAACGAGGTGGCGGCGCATTTCGGCATCCGGCCGAACCAGTTGTCGGCGTGGCGGCGCATGGCGAAGGACGGCGAGCTTGTCCTTCCGGCCGAGGATCGCGACCGAGATGAGACGGTGTTTGCGCCGCTCGTGATGTGCGACGCAGATTCTCCTTCGCCAGAGGCGGAGAACAGCGCTGCCGGACGCGATGTCCGGATCGCGGTCGGCGAGGTGGTGATCCAGCTCGAGGCTGACACGCCCGCCATGCGCATCGCCGAGATCGTCCGGGCGCTCGGGGCGCCCGCGTGATGCTGCCCTCGTACAGGGCGCGCCTAATGGTGGCCACGCAGCCGGTCGATTTCCGCAAGGGTCATGATAGGCTGGCGGCTCTGGTGCAGTCGGTTTTGCAGGAGGATCCCTTCACCGGCACGGTGTTCGTGGTCCGCGATGAGCCATTCGTGCGCCATTGGTGCAAGCACAATGGCGAATGCGGGCCGACCGGTTGAAGATCCTGTTCTGGGAGGATGAGGAGGATCAGGAAACAGCCCGGGGGGACCGTTTCCCGGACGAATGGTTTGGTGATGGCCTACAAGCGCCTGGAGGAGACGACCTTCACCTGGCCTGCGATCAAGGACGGCCTCATGACGCTGAACCGGGCGCAGTTCGAGGCCCTGTTCTCGGGCCTGGATTGGCGCCGGGTGAAGGCGCCGGAGGCGCGCCGGCCGGCTGCGGCAGAATGAATCGGGCGACTGATTTGGTGCGCATTTCCAGCCGGTTCGGGGTATGTTCGAAGGCATGTCGGCCCTGCCTCATATCGACCTTTCGGCCATTCCCGAGGACCAGCGCGACGCTGTCGCCGCGCTGTTGCGCGAGACGGCCAGTCTCAAGGAGATCAACAATCGCCTCGAGCACCTGGTCGCCGAACTGAACCGCGTTGTGCATGGCAAGAAATCCGAGAAGCTCGACGAGGAGCGAGCCATTGCCCGCCATTGATGGAGTGGATGGCTCCCTTCGTTGGCCGTGTTCACAGCACCCAACATGGCACATTGCGATGCCGGAAGCGGGAGCCATCCACTCCATCAATGGCGCGACAATGACGACTGCACAAGATCGGCGCCGTGCTGTAAGCACGCCTTCGGCGTGACGACCGTACCGAGCGGCTGGACATCGTGCCGGCGCAGCTGCGCGGATGTGCGGCGCAACCCTCGAACGAAGAATGCTGCGGGAGAGACCACCGAACCAGTCAGCTCACATCGCGATCATGGGGTCTAAGAGTCCGATTCGAAATGGGTTGAATGATTTCAGTCCCTTGCGAGGCGGCGGGTCATACGTCTGATATGGGCGATGAGGACCCAAGCCTCTGCGCTCTCGACGGGTCTTTCCCAACCTCTTGCCAGGCGGC
>NZ_JBAPKY010000152.1:0-1682 GCF_037083785.1 Roseovarius sp. D22-M7 | reverse complement strand
GCCATCGACGGTCGAACCACCCATCACCCCGGCTACGCCCTGTCCCAGCGACACCGCAAGAAGATCGAGGACCCCTCCGGCTGGGCCAAGACCGTTCACCGCGGCCGCGACAGGGTCCGCGCGCGGTTCACGATGACCATGGCGGCCTGCAACCTAGCAAGATTGCCGAAGCTCCTGGCTGCCTGACCACGGCAGCGACCGTGAGCCCGGGTTCCGCACCCGCGGATGACCCGGCCTCAAACCACCGCAGACGGGAAAACGTCCTTCCAAACAGACTTCTTCAGATGGAGTGGTTGCCGCCCTCCCGAGACGGAATCGCAATGTGCCAAAGTCGTGGTGCTCAACGCCACGCAAAAAGGAGGACGGCGAGATGAAGGTTATGATGATCGGGGTCGATCTGGCAAAGAATGTTTTCCAGTTCCATGGCGCGCTGCGGACAGGAGAGGTCCGGTTTAGTAAAAAGCTCACGCGAAATCAGTTCCCGGTGTTCAGAGCCCGGCAGAAGCCCTGCCTGGTGCTTTTTGAGGCTTGCGGCAGCGCGCACCACTGAGCACGCGAGATGGAGGTGTTCGGGCACGAGGTGAAACTGATCGCACCACGATATCTGCGCCCCTTCGTCCAACGCCAGAAAAATGACGCCGCGGATGCCGAGGCGAACGTGATCGCGGGCCGCCTGCCCGAGATGCGCTTCGTTGAAGCCAAGACGGTCGAGCAGCAGTCCCGCGCGGCGGTCTTCCGCGGCCGGGAGCGCCTGATTCATCAGCGCACCGCAGACGTGAACGCTTTGCGGGGGCTTCTGTATGAGCATGGCCACGTGTTTCCCATCGGAATACGCCACCTCGATCGCATGCCGGCGCTTGTGGAAGATGAGACCACCGACTTGCCTACGCTGATCCGGGAGGAATGCCAGGACCTGCTGGCACAGATTGCAGAGAAAACGGCGCGTATCACAACTCGCACCACGAAACTGAAGACGCTGGCCACACAGTCGGACAGGGCGCGCCGGCTCCAGACCATGCCGGGTGTCAGACCGCTGACGGCTGTGGCGGTGGACGCGTTCGGACCGGACATGGTCCAGTTCAAGACCGGGCGCGACTTCGCGGCCTGGTTGGGTTTGGTGCCCAGGCAGTATTCATCTGGCGGCAAGGAGCGCTTGGGTCGTATGATCAAGGTCGGCCAGGCCGATATCCGACGCCTCCTGATCATTGGCGCAATGTCGCGACTGGGCTGGCTTGGGATGCGCACAATTACGGAGGGCAGCTGGCTGTCATGCATGTTGGCGCGCAAGCCCGGGATGCTGGTCGCGATGGCGCTGGCCAACAAGATGGCCCGGAAGATCTGGGCCATGCTGACAAAGAACGAAGTTTACAAGGATCCGGCGCTGGGAGGCGCGGCATGATGGACATGTCGAACCGCTAGCAACGGTGCCAAGGGGGGTGTGAGAAGACGACGACCTGAATGGGCAAAACGATCGAACAGATCCGGACCGGGAGAACCAGAAGGCTGCTGCGAGCCCGAAAGCTCGTTTTCAGATGTGGACCCGATCCGCTGATCACCGTCCCGGCCCGCGGCTTCTGGAAATGCCGGATCCTGAGTATCCGTCATGCGCAAGGGGTTTTATCGACCCCGATGCGGTCAGCTTTGACCAGCGCGTTGGCGGTCTCCAAGAGCTTGCGCATTAT
>NZ_JBAPKY010000151.1:0-1694 GCF_037083785.1 Roseovarius sp. D22-M7 | reverse complement strand
GGAGTTCCATGATGGCACTTGATGAGCGGACGGGCGTCTGGAAGTCGGGGAGGGGCAAGGGGCGGCATGTTCCGAAGGGGCGTCAGCTGGACGATCTTGCGGTGCAGGAGGTTCAGGCGCTTCTGGGCGACGGGCCGCGTCGGCGGGATCTTTTGATCGAGTACCTGCACCTGGTGCAGGACGCGCACGGGCATCTGTCGGCGGCGCATCTGCGGGCGCTGGCCGAGGAGATGCGGCTGTCGCAGGCCGAGGTCTACGAGGTCGCCACCTTCTACGCGCATTTCGACGTGATCGGCGAGGGCGAGACGCCGCCGCCTTCGCTGACCATCCGGGTCTGCGATTCGCTGGCCTGCGAGATGGCCGGCGCGCAGGCGCTGAAATCGGCGCTGGAGGACGGGCTCGACCCGGCCGAGGTCCGCGTCCTGCGCGCGCCCTGCATGGGCCGCTGCGACACCGCGCCTGTCTGCGAGCTGGGCCACAACCATGTCGACCACGCCACGCCCGAAAAGGTGCATGCCGCGATCGCCGCGGGCGACACGCATGCGCATGTCCCGGCCTACCAGGGGCTTGCGGACTATCGCGCGGACGGCGGCTACGAAACGCTGGCCGAGCTGCGCGAGCGCGGCGACTTCGAGACGGTGCAGCAGACGCTTCTGGAGGCCGGGGTGCGGGGCCTTGGCGGGGCGGGGTTCCCGTCGGGCAAGAAATGGGGCTTCGTGCGCGCCGAGGCGGGGCCGCGCTACGTGGCCGTCAACGGCGACGAGGGCGAGCCGGGCACCTTCAAGGACCGCTATTACCTCGAGCGCGAACCGCATGTCTTTCTGGAAGGGCTGCTGATCGCCGCCTGGGCCGTCGAGGCCGAGACCTGCTTCATCTACATGCGCGACGAGTATCCGGCGGTGCTGGAGATCCTGAGATCCGAGATCGCCGCGCTGGAAGCGGCCGGCCTCGTGGCCCCGGGCCATATCGCGCTGCGCCGCGGCGCGGGCGCCTATATCTGCGGCGAGGAATCGGCGATGATCGAATCGATCGAGGGCAAGCGCGGCCTGCCGCGCCACCGCCCGCCCTTCGTCGCGCAGGTCGGCGTCTTCGGGCAGCCCACGCTGGTCAACAACGTGGAGACCCTGCACTGGGTGACGCGGGTGCTGCGCGAGGGCGGCGAGATCCTGTCGGGCGTGGAACGCAACGGCCGCAAGGGGTTGCGGTCCTATTCGGTGTCGGGACGGGTGAAAAACCCCGGCGTGCATCTGCTGCCGGCGGGCTCGACCATCCGTGACGTGATCGCGGCGGCGGGCGGCATGTGCGACGGCCATGTCTTCAAGGCCTACCAGCCGGGCGGGCCGTCCTCGGGGCTGCTGCCGGCGACGCTCGACGACGTGCCGCTGGATTTCGACACGCTGCAGCCGCACGGGACCTTCATCGGCTCGGCCGCCGTGGTGGTGCTGTCGGATCACGACCGCGCCCGCGACGCCGCGCTCAACATGCTGCGGTTCTTCGAGGATGAAAGCTGCGGGCAATGCACCCCCTGCCGCACGGGGTGCGAGAAGGCCGTCAAGCTGATGCAGGCCGAGGCCTGGGACACCGAGCTGCTCGAGGACCTGTGCCAGGTGATGGGCGACGCCTCGATCTGCGGCCTCGGCCAGGCCGCCCCCAACCCCATCCGGCTGGTGATGACGCATTTCGCCGATGAGATC
>NZ_JBAPKY010000150.1:0-1715 GCF_037083785.1 Roseovarius sp. D22-M7 | reverse complement strand
GCGATCCGGCCGCCGCCACTGCTCGCCATAAATGGCGTGGCGGGCAGTGGCTCCTTCATACCTCAGGAGCCGGGTTCAGTGTAAGACAAGCATCACCCCGGTGCGGGACAACACTCGGTGGCCAAAGCAATCGGAAACGCAATTTTTTCAAGACTACACCAATGACGCAGACCGCACTTGCCAATCACACAGGTGGGGCAGTGGCTTCGTTTTGCATTTTTCCCTTGACCACAAACGCCCTGTTACGGAAGCGGCTTCGTCCTCGGGCCGTTCGCGGTCTGACGATGCACCACATCCCCAACGCGAACTCCGTCGAATTAAGGTCCCAGGCACGCCGCGCGTCGTTGCAGGAGCGCGTCGCACAGGTAGTCGACGAAGAGCCGGACCCGGCGCACCCGACGCAACTCGCCGTGCAGAAGAACCCAGGTCGCGCGCCGCTGATCGAGCTCGGTTCCTGGAACGCGTTGCAGCTCGGGGAAGACCGACGTGACCCAGGTCGCAAGGAACGTCATCCCCGCGCCCGCGCGTACAAGGTGCAGATGCATTTCCGGATCGGGGACGGAGTGCCGGATCCGTGCCTCGGGGAATGCCGAGGCCGCGATCATTGTCGCAAGCTCAGGCACGTCGCCATATCCGATCCAGCTCAACCCTTGCCCCTTGCGGCCCGCCCCCCGCAGGGCGCGGTCGATGTAGTCGCGCGAAGCCACCACGCCGATGGACAAGGGAAAGAGCTTGCGGCCGACCGCATCGTCCTCGATCGTGGCGGCGTGACGGATCGAGACATCCGTTTCGTTACGGGCGATCGAATCCAGTGTGTAGGCAAGACGCAATTCGATCTCGATCTCGGGATAAAGTGCTGCGAAGTCAACAAGAACCGGTGCCAGCAGGTAATGCGCTGTCATCGGGTCGACCGAAAGGCGGATACGCCCCGAGGCCTCGCGGTCGAGCCCCTGCACCGCGTTGAACCCCTTGAGCAGCGCCGCCTCGGCTTCGAGCGCTTGCGGCAGCAGGCGTTGCCCGGCGGCGGTCAGGGACAAGCCGTCCGCGCCCCGCCGGAAGAGCTGGGTGCCGAGTTGCGCTTCGATCGCCTCGACCTGGCGACGCAGAGTCGCGTGGGTGCCGCCCATTTGCTCGGCTGCTGCCCGAAGCGAGCCGTTCCGTGCAACAGCCAGAAAGGCCGGAAGAGATTTCCAATCCGTGACAACCCGGATCGTTTATGAACCACTGTGGATCATCATAGTCACTCTTAGTATCGAAAAGAAACCTCTATTCCCTTCAGCACACCCAGAGACCACGGAGGTTCCCAATGACTGCGACACGCACCGCATGGCACATCCCGCGCTACGGCCGCCCCGAAACCCTCACACCCGTCACGCTACCCATGCCGCAGCCGGGCCCGACCGAGGTGCTGATCCGCGTCCATGCCTCTGCCGTGACACGGGCCGACGGCATGATGCGCAAGGGCGAGCCGCTGTTTGCGCGCCCCTTCCTTGGCCTGCGGCGTCCGCGCAACGGGCTGTCCGGCACCGGCCTGTCGGGAAAGGTGATCGCGGTCGGCGACAAGGTCAGCCGCTTTGCGCCGGGCGATATGGTTTTCGGCGAAGCCGGGATGCGCTTCGGGGTGCGCATTCCGACACATTCGATCACGTGTTCCGACGACATATGATCAGCCATTCCGACGTATCCGATCACCGCGAGATGACGCCGTCGGGCGT
>NZ_JBAPKY010000149.1:0-1795 GCF_037083785.1 Roseovarius sp. D22-M7 | reverse complement strand
TGCTTTTCTGGTGCGAGCGTATCTGCTCCAGACCCACGAGATGTTGTTCGACGCGCACTGGCACGCGTTCCGGGTCTTCGAGGGAGTTCCAAGCCGCGGCATCTACGATAACATGAAGACGGCCGTGGATCGGGTGGGCGCCGGCAAGAAGCGCGATGTGAATGCGCGGTTCATGGCCATGACCAGCCACTACGTGTTCGAGCCTGATTTCTGCAACCCGGCGGCGGGCTGGGAGAAAGGACAGGTCGAGAAGAACGTTCGCGACGCGCGCCACCGGCTCTGGCAGGTGATGCCAGCCTTTCCGGACCTTGATGCGCTGAATGACTGGCTGGAAGACCGCTGCAAGCTCCTGTGGGCTGAGACGGCGCATGGAACGTTGCCTGGCAGCATTGCCGATGCCTGGGAGGCCGAGAAGCCCGTGCTGATGCCGCTGCCCACAATGTTTGACGGCTTTGTCGAGGAGAGAAAGCGGGTCTCACCCACCTGCCTGATCACCTTCGAGCGCAATCGTTACTCTGTGCCCGCCAGTTTCGCGAACCGCCCCGTCAGCCTGCACGTTTACCCCGAACGGCTGGTGATCGTAGCCGAAGGGCACGTGGTCTGCACACATGAACGCATCATTGAACGGTCGCACCGGCAACCTGGCCGCGTCATCTATGACTGGCGCCATTATCTCGCCGTTGTCCAGCGCAAGCCGGGCGCGCTTCGTAATGGTGCCCCGTTTGTCGACATGCCGGAGGCATTCCGCCAGTTGCAAGATCAGATGCTGCGCAAGCCCGGCGGCGATCGCGAGATGGTCGAGGTCCTGTCCCTGGTCCTGAATCACGATGAACAGGCCGTGCTTTGCGCGGTGGAAATGGCGCTGGAGGCGGGCGTGCCAACCAAGACGCATGTGTTGAACCTGCTCCACAGGCTGGTGGATGGCACACCGACCGACCAGCCCGATGTGAGCCCGCCTTCAGCCCTCTCCTTGAGCAAGGAACCCGAGGCCAATGTCGCGCGGTATGACGGGCTTCGCACCAAGGAAGGAACGCGTCATGCGTCATGATCCCGCCGGAGCCGCCATTGTCATCATGCTGCGCAGCCTCAAAATGCCGGGCATGGCTCAGGCCGTGCATGACCTGATGGAACAAGGTGCCCCGGCGTTCGAGGCCGCGGTGCCGATGCTGTCGCAGTTGCTCAAGGCCGAAATGGCCGAACGCGAGGTGCGCTCCATTGCCTATCACATGAAGGCCGCGCGCTTCCCGGCCTACAAGGACCTCTCCGGATTCGACTTCGGCGCCAGCGAAGTCCGTGAAGCCCTGGTTCGCCAACTTCATCGCTGCGAGTTCATGGACGCCGCCGAGAACGTGGTTCTGATCGGTGGCCCTGGAACAGGGAAATCCCATGTTGCCACCGCTCTTGGAATCCAGGCGATCGAGCACCATCGCAAACGTGTGCGCTTCTTCTCAACCGTCGAACTGGTCAATGCACTGGAGCAGGAAAAAGCCCAAGGCAAAGCTGGAAAGATCGCCGAGGCGCTCGTGAAAACCGAATTGGTGATCCTCGACGAGTTGGGATACTTGCCGTTCAGCGCCTCGGGCGGTGCGCTGTTGTTCCATCTTCTCAGCAAACTCTACGAGCGCACCAGCGTCGTCATTACCACCAACCTGAGCTTCAGCGAATGGGCGAGCGTCTTCGGCGACGCCAAGATGACCACAGCGCTGCTCGATCGCCTCACCCATCGCTGCCACATTTTGGAGACTGGCAACGACAGCTATCGCTTCAAAGCCAGCTCCGAGACAGCCAAAAAAAA
>NZ_JBAPKY010000148.1:0-1797 GCF_037083785.1 Roseovarius sp. D22-M7 | reverse complement strand
CAGACCTTCCTCCATGACGGCCGCGTCGAGATCGATTCAAACAGCGTGGAGAATCTGATCCGCCCGATCGCACTGAACAGGAAAAATGCGCTGTTGGCCTGCTGCCGGTTCCGTGGACACCGGGTTAAGGTAGCATAGCGCGGACCTCGAACGCCATTGGGCTGAGATAGCCCAGCTTTGAATGGCGCCGGCGCGGATTGTAGAAGCGCTCGATGTAATCGAACATGTCGGCCCGGGCGGCGTCGCGGGTGCGGTAGACCTTTCGGGCCGTCCGCTCGGTCTTCAGCGACGAGAAGAAGCTTTCCATCGCCGAATTATCCCAGACATTGCCGGCCCGGCTCATCGAGCAGATGATGCCGTTGTCTAAGAGCAGGCGCTGGAACTGCTCGCTGGTATATTGCGATCCCTGATCGGAATGATGGAGCAGCGCGTCGGCCTTGCCGCGGCGCCAGACGGCCATCATCAGGGCATCCATGACCAGTGAGGCATCCCGCTCGGCCTTCATCGACCAGCCGACGACGCGTCGGGAGAACAGGTCCAGCACGACGGCGACATAGAGCCAGCCTTGGGCGGTCCAGATGTAGGTAAAGTCGGCCAGCCACTTCTGGTTCGGACGGTCGGCCTCGAAGTCGCGGTCGAGCGTTCGCCGGTTCATTCGGACCGATGGCGTTCACCGGCTCACTGTCGGCGATGATCGAGCGTTCGCCCTCGTCCTTCGGTTTCCCCCGCCGCTTCGGCCGCGCCCTCATGGCATTCTGCCGCATCAGCCGTTCGATGCGGTGCAGACCGCAGGCAAGCCCGTCCTCGAGCACATCCCGCCAGACACGACGGGCGCCATAGGTGCGGTCGCTGGCCTTGAAGCTCTTGTCGATCGCTGTGACAAGCTTCGCATCCAGGGTCGCGCGGGCGCTGGCCGGACGATGGAGCCAAGCATGAAAGCCTGAACGCGAGACCTCCATCACCTCACAAAGCCAGCTGATCGGCCAAATGTGGCGGTGCTTTGCGATGAAGGCGAACTTCATGTCGCCTCCCGCGCGAAAAAAGCGTTCGCCATTGCGTTCGAACCAATGGCGCGCATGGCTCACCTATCTTGAGGATGTCACGCTCCGACCGGAGCCGGGCGACCTCTTTCTTCAGAGCTGCAATCTCGGCCAGATCAGCTCCGATCTGCCCGTTCCCGGGAAAGGCCGCAGCAGGTGCTGCCGTCAATTCACGCATCCAGCGGCGCAGAACGCTTTCTGCCAGTTCCAGATCCCGACAAGCCTGGGCGACCGACACGCCCCGCTCCGTCACCAGCTTCACCGCCTCGAGCTTGAACTCGCGGCTGAACTTCCGTCTCGTCATATCCACTCTCCAGTTCCATGGTCACGATCTTATCTTCGTGTCCACGAAACCGGCAGCAGGCCATGTTCGCCGCTCACGACGAGCGCGGCACGGCCTGGGGCCGCATCGCGTCGCTGATCGAAACCGCAAAGATCAACGGTGTCGAACCCTTCGCCTATCTCGAGGCCATCGCCGCCGGCCCTCCGNGCGGCACGGCCTGGGGCCGCATCGCGTCGCTGATCGAAACCGCAAAGATCAACGGTGTCGAACCCTTCGCCTATCTCGAGGCCATCGCCGCCGGCCCTCCGAAAAACCGGGGCGACGAACTCCTCCCTTGGAACTTCCAGCCGTCAAGCTGCAAAGCCCGTGGGGCCCAGCTGGCGCTCTGATGTCTTTTTTCAAGGACTTTTTCATGCAAACAGGCACGCCAAGGCGTTGCTTGTTATCTGGACGCCCAAGGGTGGGCACGAGGTC
>NZ_JBAPKY010000147.1:0-1811 GCF_037083785.1 Roseovarius sp. D22-M7 | reverse complement strand
CGTGCATGAACGCACGGATGCTAACGTGGCAGGTGGGTCAGTTTTAGATGATCATAACCCACCCAGGTGGGTCACTTTTGCATGCCGATTCACATCCTTGCGTCCCAAAGCAGGGAAGCAGAGCGTCTTATTGCGCGATGTCAGTGCCGAAGAGGACGGGACGGGCATGACTTGGGAAAACTATCTGGCGGGCGACTTTGAGGCGGCTCGTTTCGACCTGACAATGAAATTCAGCCGGTTAGATGTTGCGTTGCAGGCTGCCATTGCTGGTTTGGGGCATTCCCTTGGAAGAACGCTTTTGGTTGAAAATGATCTAGATGTGGGATTGGTTGCGCTTTCCGGGCCGATGGCTGCCATCCAGTCGCGATACTGGCTTGTGACCACTGCAGACTTCGCAGCCACAAAAGCGTTTGGAAGATTGGAGGAATGGCTGCATTCAGAAGTGAGGCGAAGCAAAGTCATATTGGGCAATCACGCGGCGTTTTGATGCCTCATCTCAGGAGACCATATTGGACTAGCGGCACAATCGTGCCGCCAGCTTTGTTAGTCAGGTCTATTGGGAGAGATCGAAGAACAATATCTCTGCGGCGCGGCCTTGATCAAAGATCAGCGAACCGCTGCCCTCAATGGCAAGACCGTCGCCCTTAGTCAAAACGATCCCATTCACGTTTAGAGACCCATTTACTACCTGCACCCAACCTTTGCGTCCAGCTTTCAAATCGGTGCTGATTTCTTGGCCGCCTTCCAGTGTCGCCGCATAGATACTTGCGTCTGCTTGGGTCGTCATGGAGCCGTTGCGCCCATCTCGGGAAAGGAACAATTTGAGCTTGCCGCTCTTATCCTCGTTTGACAGGTCTATCGTGTCGTATGCGGGCTTGGTATTCTGCGTCTCGGGCAGTAACCAGACTTGCAAAAACCGCATTTCTTCGGTCGCGGATGGATTGAACTCGGAATGGGTCACGCCAGATCATGCGCTCATGTATTGTACGCCGCCGGCACTGACGACCGATCCGTTGCCCAGTGAGTCCTTATGTTCCAGCGCCCCGCCTAACACGTAAGAGAAGATCTCAGCGTTTTGATGTGGATGCTGGCCAAACCCTTTGCCACCCGCAACAAGGTCATCATTGATTACGCGCAGATTTCCAAACCCCATGTGCTCGGGATCATGGTAATTTCCAAAGCTGAAACTATGCGCTGATTTGAGCCAGCCAAAGTTTGCCTGCCCCCGTTCTCCGGCTGGGCGAACGGTTAAACTCATGCCAACGTGTTGGGTGGTATTTTGGGCGATCGTCATGTGATAATCTTTCTTAGGTTATTGGATATATCTCGAACCTGCTTCGATCGCAGGCGCGGCGCTTTATCAGTCAGGCAAGGGGATGAATTCGTCCTTGTCAGTTGGCGGGAGTTGGAAACGACCATGTTCCCAGTCACCAGCGGCCCAAGCTTCCTTGGCGGCCTCGATCTTCTCTTTTGAAGAGGCGACGAAATTCCACCAGATATGTCTCGGGCCATTCAGTGTTTCGCCGCCAAGCAGCATCAATCTAGCACCGGAAGGGCCAGCTTTAACGGCAATCGCGTCGCCGAGACGGAAAACCATCATCTGACCGGACTGAAAGACGTCGCCGGCGACTTCGATTGAACCGTCGGTAACGTAGATGCCGCGATCTTCATGGTTGTCAGGCATGGGCAGCTTTGCACCGGCTTCCAGGATAGCATCTGCGCATTCCGACACATTCGATCACGTGTTCCGACGACATATGATCAGCCATTCCGACGTATCCGATCACCGCGAGATGACGCCGTCGGGCGTG
>NZ_JBAPKY010000146.1:0-1898 GCF_037083785.1 Roseovarius sp. D22-M7 | reverse complement strand
GCACAAGGTCGTTATCGTCCCAATCGCGCGCAGACTCGCCACCATCGCAAATGCCATCCTCAAATCAGGCATCCCCTGGCAAGCAAAGCCGATCACCTAGACACAGTTGCTAACCCATCTCGGCCAGCAGCGCGTAGTGCCGGGCGGTGTAGTCGGCGCGGGTCTCCGTCGGCGGGCGCAGGGTGATGGCAAGATCGCGCAGCAGCGCGGGGTCGGGCTTGCCGAAGAACCGATCCGCCTCGGCCACCGAAAAACCCGCGATTTCCGTGGCTTCAAGCCAAGCGCTGATGCGATCGGCGCGCTTGATCTGCTTCTTGACGGTCACCGGGATCTCGGCGGGCAGCCCGAAGCGGATATGGATGGCCGCCGCAAGGCGGCGTTCCAGCGCGTCGTAATCGGGCCCGACCGCGTGTTTGACCGGCGAAATCATGTCGCCGATCACGTATTCCGGCGCGTCGTGCAGCAATGCCGCCAGTCGCCATTTCGCAGGCGCGCGCGGCGCGATCCTGCCGTAAAGCCGTTCCACCAGCAGCGAATGCTCGGCCACCGAATAGGCGAAATCGCCCAGCGTCTGACCGTTCCAGCGCGCCACGAAGCTGAGACCGTGGGCAATATCCTCGATCTCGATATCGACGGGCGTAGGGTCGAGCAGGTCGAGCCTGCGACCCGAAAGCATTTTCTGCCAAGCACGGGGTTGGGGCATGATGGGCCTCTGGGATCGGTTGTGTGGCGCTGCCTAGCCCGGCGGCGCGGCAGTTGCAAAGGCCTGCGCGATCCGTTCGAGCAGGCGCGACGTGCCGCGCGCCGCGAGGAAATTGTATCCCTTGAAAGGGTCGGTCTTGCGCGCGCGCAGCGTGGCGATGTCGGGCATCGGCACCAGCGCATCCTCGATGGCGAAAAGCCGCGTCGCGGGGTCATTCAGCAGATGCGCGCTGACCGTGCTGGCGGGATCTTTGCCATGATCCTCGTAGATCAGCACCGCACCCTCGGCGAGGGCGCGCGTCGCGCCGTCGATCGCCGCGATCTCGGCCCCCTCGACGTCGAGCTTGATGAGCGCGGCGGTGCCTGCCGGCACCAGGTCGTCGATGACCAGCGTCTCGACCTGCTCGACCCAGTCCTGCAGCCGCGCGGGGGCGCCCGATTGCAGCCGGGCCGAAGCGTGGCTTTGATGGGTGTTGACGAAACTCAGCACCTCGCCCGGGCGCGCATGGATCGCGGCGCGGTGCAGCGTCACATTGTCCAGCCCGCCGGCATTCACTTGCAGATCGCGGAACGTCGCTTGCGATGCCTCGACCGCGATCACGCGCTCGAAAAGGGACGCGGCGCGGGTCGTCCAGTAGCCCTTGTTGGCACCGAGATCGCAGAAGAGCGGCGTGGCACGGGCGGCGGCGCGCAGGACGCGGGCGACCTCGGGCTCGTAGGGGCCCCGGTAAAGTGCGAACCGCGTCCAGTACCCATCATCGAGCGCGATGCGGAACGGCGGGGCGCCGCCCTCGTGCAGCCAGACCGCCGTGCCGGGGCCGAACACCCGCCCTAGCCCGCGCGCGAACCGCCCGTAAAGCGGCCGCGTGACCGCCAGCCGGAACAGCCCCATCAGGAAGGCGTACTGCACGCGGGCCCGGGGACCGGAAAAGCTGAGACGAGGGGCGGCCATGGGGTGACTGCTAGCGCCGTTCGCGGTGCAGCGCAAACCCCGAAGCACCTGCCCGCCAGCCAGCGACCATTCGCACATTGCCGTCCGGAGGGGGCGGTGCTAGGAGACAGCCAATTTAATCACCGAAAGGGCCATGACGGATGGCGAAAGATTACATCATCAAGGACATCGCGCTTGCCGCGTATGGCCGCAAGGAGATCGACATCGCCGAGACGGAGATGCCGGGGCTGATGGCGTTGCGCGA
>NZ_JBAPKY010000145.1:0-1912 GCF_037083785.1 Roseovarius sp. D22-M7 | reverse complement strand
CAACAGCACACACCCGACCTCGAAAATCGCGAAGCAAAACCCGCTTCAGCGCAACGCCGCCACCCAGAGCCACTATCGCGGAGCGATTTAGTGCACAGCGCAGATAGCGACCTTTGCAAAGTTTCCACGATTTCCCTAAACCCGCCGTTCAAGCCAAACGCATCGAATGCCGGCTGAGAGCCCTTCTCGACATCACGACGAGCGCAGCAGTGTGCATCGCAGGCGTGAACTTTGGAATCTTTGGGCGGTCAGCTCAAACCTTCAACCTGCAAAGGTCGTGGCCATCCCTAATCCAGTGTAAAGAGCTCCTGACGTTCGCGAACACCGCGAAGGCGATACTGGCCGAGTGAAACCAGATCGGGAATGCTCTCAAGCAATGGAGCTGCAACCTTGGCGGAAATTACGATGGCCTGATCGACGGCACTGCACATGCCCAGAATGCGTGAGGTTGTGTTGACCGCTGGACCGATCACAGTGAAATCAAGTCGGTTCTTGCCACCGATATTTCCATAAAGGACGTCACCAGCATGTAGCGCCAGAGTAAAATCCGTGACTGTCAAACCGTCCGCTTTCCGCCGGTCGTTCAGGGTAATGAACCCATCGCGCAGTTCCAAAGCAGCCTCGATTGCAACGCGCCGCGCATCAGGAATCTGATCCATGTCGAAAATTGCCAGCAGCCCGTCACCCATGAATTTCAGTACGTTCCCGCCGTGGCGTTCGACGACATCTACAGCCTCGGCGAAATAGTCATTGAGCATTTCGATGATCGCGGGACCGGGCAAGGTTTCCGACATTTTGGTAAAACCCTTCAAGTCGAAATACCAAATTACCGCCGGGATCGTTTGAGTGGACCCGCGGCTGATATCGCCGGAGAGGACCCTCTTACTTGCATCACGGCCCATGTATGCGGCAGTGATGTCCTCAGCCATCAAACGGTTTGCCGCGCATTTCATTGTCACACAAAGAGGCGGCAACAGTTGACGAAAACCATCGAGATGGTCGTCGGTAAAGCCATCTGGCGCATCTGTGGTCAGGGAAACGACTACGCCCTCTTCGGTTTGCATCGGGTCCACTGGGGCCGCGTTGTCCTTGCGAAGAAACATTCTCTTTGTGGCAAAATAATCTGTCGCACCACGCTCACGAAACAAATTGAAGATAGGGAAATTCAATGCAGGGTCGGGTACGGTCAACTTTTGCCTGATCTCCTCGGTGTTGTTGCTCAAAAGGTAGTAGATTGGACTTTGCAGATACTCCTCCGGTGCTTCTGTTGTACGCTCAAAATTCTCTCGTTCGTTCCCGCCATCGCGGGTCCAGCGAAACGCCATCGTGCCAATCTCAGGATGATGTGCGCGCAAGGAGATGCTGACGCGTTGCAAGGGTATTCCGGCCGTGACTAGCCGGTTGCAGCACGCCCCCAGCCAAGTCTCGACAGGCGTGTTCTCAAGACCCTGCTGGATTAACCAAGCCGTCAGATCAGACAGCGCCGCGGCCATTTCCCTGTTGTCGAGTGTTGGGGGCGCCATATTGTCCTCTTCCCGTGATCAGGTTGTCCAAGCTGCCATCGCCTTCACCTAAAATGCTATTTAGTCAGTTTAAGGAAAATCTCGCCCGCCATACATTCGTTTCGCGCTCCGTCGCCAGTTTTTTTAGCTAGACAGCGTTTTTTGGCAGCGGACCGCACCTCTTGCACTTCATATATTGTCTGTTTGTTTTCGCGTGCCATGTCGTACCGAATGGCGCCATTTCCAGTGAGACGACGAACGCGGGCACCATGCGACAAGCAGACCTTTGAGCGTCAAGTCGGAACTGTCCGCTCTGTCTAAGGTTTGTGGCTGCTGGATGCGCGCCATTCAGCGGCGATAAACCTGACAAGGAGGAAAGCGCGGGCGGGTTTCAGTGTTATGGGGATTGT
>NZ_JBAPKY010000144.1:0-1973 GCF_037083785.1 Roseovarius sp. D22-M7 | reverse complement strand
GATCAAGTATGTCGAGGGGATCGACGGGCCCGCCAACGAGAACCGTCTCTGCGTCAAGGGGCGGTTCGGCTATGACTACATCAGCCATCCGCACCGCCTGACCCGGCCGCTGATCCGGCGCGACGATGCGCCCGCCAAGGGGCTCAACGTCGATCCGGCCAACCTGATGACGCATTTCCGCGAGGCCAGCTGGGACGAGGCGCTGGATCGCGCCGCGGCCGGCATGAAGGGGCGCGGGCGCGAGGTGGCGGGGTTCGGCTCTGCCAAATGCTCGAATGAAGAGGCGTACCTCTTCCAGAAGCTGATCCGCCAGGGCTTCGGGCACAACAACGTCGATCACTGCACGCGGCTGTGCCACGCGTCGTCGGTGGCGGCGCTGATGGAGAATGTCGGCTCGGGCGCGGTGACCGCGACCTTCAACGAGATCGAGAATGCCGACGTGGCGATCGTCATCGGCGCCAACCCGACCGAGAACCACCCCGTCGCGGCGACCTATTTCAAGCAGTTCACCAAGCGCGGCGGCAAGCTGATCGTGATGGATCCGCGCGGCCAGGGCCTGAAGCGCTTCGCCAGCCACATGCTGCAGTTCAAGCCCGGCGCGGATGTCTCGATGCTGAACGCGATCATGCACGTGATCGTCGAGGAAGAGCTCTACGACCGGCAGTATATCGAGGCCTATACCGAGAACTGGGCGGCGATGACGGCGCATCTGAAGGGCTTCGCGCCCGAGAAGATGGCCGAGATCTGCGGCATCCCCGCCGAGACGCTGCGCGACGTCGCGCGGAGCTTCGCCGGCGCCAAGTCGGCGATGATCTTCTGGGGGATGGGGATCTCGCAGCATATCCACGGCACCGACAATGCGCGCTGCCTGATCAGCCTGGCGCTGATGTGCGGCCAGGTCGGGCGCCCCGGCACCGGGCTGCATCCCTTGCGCGGGCAGAACAACGTGCAGGGCGCCTCGGATGCGGGGCTGGTGCCGATGTTCCTGCCCGACTACCAGAGCGTGACCGATGACGGCGTCCGCGCGGCCTTCACCGAGGTCTGGCAGTCCGGGGACTTCTCGAACGAGAAGGGCCTGACCGTGGTCGAGATCATGGACGCGGTCCATGAAGGCCGGATCAAGGCGATGTACATCCTGGGCGAGAACCCGGCGATGTCGGACCCGGACGTGGATCACGCGCGCGACGCGCTGGCGATGCTCGACCACCTGGTGGTGCAGGACATCTTCCTGACCGAGACGGCGAATTACGCCGACGTGATCCTGCCCTCCTCGGCCTGGTACGAGAAGACCGGCACGGTGACCAACACCAACCGCCAGGTGCAGATGGGCCGCGCCGTCACCCCGCCCCCCGGCGAGGCGCGCGAGGACTGGTGGATCGAGGTGGAACTGGCCCGCAGGCTGGGCCTCGACTGGGGCTACACCCACCCGCGCGAGGTCTTCGCCGAGATGAAGCGCAACATGGCGTCACTGAACAACATCACCTGGGAGCGGCTGGAAGAGACGGCGGTCACCTACCCGTCGCTGTCGCCCGAGGATCCCGGCCAGGCGATCGTCTTCGGCGACGGCTTCCCGCGGCCCGAGGGGCGCGCGCGCTTCACCCCCGCCAACGTGATCCCGCCCGACGAGGTGCCCGATGCCGACTATCCCTTCGTGCTGATCACCGGGCGCCAGCTCGAGCATTGGCATACCGGCTCGATGACCCGGCGCGCCTCGGTGCTCGACGCGATGGAGCCCGAGGCGAACTGCTCGCTGCACCCCAAAACCCTGCGCGCCCTCGGCATCGCCCCCGGCGACGACCTGCGCCTGACCACCCGCCGCGGATCGGTCACCGTCATGGCCCGCGCCGACCGCGCGGTCGCCGAGGACAACGTCTTCCTCCCCTTCGCCTATGTCGAGGCCGCCGCCAACATCCTCACCAACGCCGCCCTCGACCCATACGGAAAAATCCCCGAATTCAAATTCGCCGCAGTAA
>NZ_JBAPKY010000143.1:0-2066 GCF_037083785.1 Roseovarius sp. D22-M7 | reverse complement strand
CACGCCCGACGGCGTCATCTCGCGGTGATCGGATACGTCGGAATGGCTGATCATATGTCGTCGGAACACGTGATCGAATGTGTCGGAATGCGCAGGCATTTTCACGGGTGTCAGATATGGCTCGATCAATTCCCGATCGGCGCTGGACATTGTAAGCAGTAGATTGTTTTCCGAAGCCGGAGAAGGAAGACCTTTTTGCACGATATGCTCTCGCGTCCTTGGGGCAAGAGCACAATGTGCGTCGTCTCTTTGTTGGTACCGCCCTGAAGAATGGGGACCAATGTCGACACTGTACCACAGTTCCACCAGATTGTCAGGTTTTTTGGTTCCTACGCTGCGGTACGAAGACACCTGTCCGGCGGTCATCCTGGCATTTCCCGCGACTGGTGATCGTGATGATATGCGCGGCCATGCTATCAGGCTTGGGATGCGTTGAAGTCCGGCAGGCGCATATCATCAAATGCACCAATAACGATCACGACCAGGCAGATCTACTCTTGGTGCGTTTTAGTACCCACCTCGTCAAGCCGCATCCCCCGCGTCTTTCGGTCGGGTATGCCGTGACTGGTGGGTGCGGTGAAATTCGATCGAGTCACGTGCGCGCCTGGGGGGAAACGGTCTGGCCTGCCCATTCCGGCCGCGGGAGTGCGACGCGTCGCTTCCGGAGGGGGCCCTTCAGCACGGAGGCCATGACACCCCGGACGAGCGCCCGGGAGACCGAATGTACGGATTGGTACGCAAGCACCGCCATGCCTGCTTTGGTGTTAATAATCATCCTGACGGGACATATATTTTTCGCGTATACCCGCTGAAGGACTTGCCAATGCTGAAGACGCACTCGGTAATCGAAGAAACTCTGGCACATACAAGCAGGGCCATACGCAAAGGCACGACCCTGAAGGCGGAAGGAGACGTGTCGCAGCAAAGGTTCTGCGTCCTATAGGGCTGGCTGGCCGCGTCCAAATCGCTACCGGGCGGGGAACGGCAGATCCTCGAGTTCATCCTGCCCGGCGAGACCTACGATCCGACGGGAGTTGACGGGCGCACGAGCTTTGTCCTGATTGAGGCTGTGTGCGACGCGGTGGTCGTCGCCATCGATAAGGGCGATTGGGCGCGGCTCTTGCAGGAAAATCCCGATCTCTGGCGCCGCGAAAGGCTGATGGTCAACGCGGAGCGGGCGCGTCGGTCGGAACATATGCTGCGTCTGGGCAAGGCCAGCGCCGAGACCCGGATCGCCTATGTCCTGCTCGAGTTGTTTCTTCGTGTGTCCGAAGGTGAAACCAGCGAGAAACGCGCGTTCCACGTGCCTCTGGGCCAGCAGCAACTGGGGGATTTCTCGGGTCTGTCATCGGTGCATGTCTGCCGCACTCTGCGGCGGCTGGGCCGGCAGGGCGTCATCACGACGGCCGATCACATGGACATCTGTGTGCATGACCTCTCCACCCTGGCGGATTTGGCAGGTGTCAATCTCGAGACGCTGCGCAGCACGATCTTTCCGGCGCCTGCATGACATCACGGGACGCCGTAGGGAGGCATCGCATGCGCCGGTCGCACCCGTTCGTCACGGGCGCGAAGTTCACTGACTTCGCCCAACACATGCCCTGCAAGCTCTTCGGACACATGTTCGGCAATGTCGCCAAGCGACAGGATGCCCACCGGTGCGTCCGACATGTCAAGCACCAGAAGCCGCCTGATACGGCGCTCGCCCATGAGTTCCACCGCCTCAAGTACATCCTGATCCTCGTAGCAGGTAACAACCCCACGTGACATGATCACAGCTACTTCCATGTCCGGGTCAAAGCCGGAGCGAAGGTCTGTCAGCCCGCGCGTGACAATATCGCGGTCCGTTACCATGCCGACGATGGTGTGGCCCTCGACACAGGCCTCGTCGGTCAACCCAACAAGCTGTTGAAACTCAGTGCTATCAAAAACTGGAAGAACGCCCACCCCATGCAGGCGCATGCTCTCAGAAGTATCCGTTTTGATCAAGGGTGGATTTCGGTCCATTTCCGGTTGTCGCGGATCAGGGCGTTTGCGAGGACGATTAGCTTGCGCATCACCGCCGT
>NZ_JBAPKY010000142.1:0-2133 GCF_037083785.1 Roseovarius sp. D22-M7 | reverse complement strand
GCGCAACCGGCGCACAGCCAAGAAGCTTTATGAGCAGATTGTCACGGAAGGCTACACAGGGTCCTATTCGCCGGTTCAGCGTTTCGTGCGGGAGCTCAGGCAAACAACCGGGACCGGTACGGGCGATGCGTTCATTCCTCTGCATTTCGCGGCGGGCGATGCGCTCCAGTTCGACTGGAGCGAGGAATACGTCCTGCTGGGCGGTGTCGAACACAAGGTTCATGTGGCCCATTTCCGCCTGTGCCACAGCCGGAAGCCTTTTGTCGTGGCCTATCTGAACGAGAAGCAGGAGATGGTGCTTGATGCTTTTATACGGGCGCTGAAGTTCTTCGGCGGCGTCCCGCGCCGAGTGATCATCGACAACCCCAAAACCATGGTGACCTATGTCTCACGATCGAAGGATCGGATCTTTCATCCACGCTTTCTGGCCTTGATGAACCATTATGTCATCGAACCCGTCGCCTGCACCCCCGCCTCGGGCTGGGAGAAGGGGCAGGTCGAGAACCAGGTCCAGTTTCTGCGTGGCGAGCTGTTCACTCCCAGGCTTGCTTTTGACGATCTGGATGGGCTGAATGACTGGCTGCGCCTGCGCAGTGAGGAGTTGGCCAACCGCTTGCATCCCGATCAGCAGGACCGCACGATCGGCGACATTTTTTCGGATGAGCAGAGAGAGTTGCGCCCGCTGGGTCGCCCCTTCGATGGCTATGTCGAAAAAACCGTGCGCGTCAGATCCACCTGCCTGGTGCAATACGACAGCAATCGCTACAGCGTGCCGTCCGAACATGCTGGGCACCATGTCTCATTGCGCGCCTATGCCGATCGGATCGTCGTGGTCGCGGACAATGAGGTCATCGCCGAGCACAAACGCCATTTCACGCGCAATATCAGCTATTTCGAGCCCTGGCACTATGTGCCCCTGCTCGATCTCAAGCCCGGTGCCCTGCGCGACGGCGCCCCCTTCATTGGTTGGGAGTTGCCCGAGGCAATGCAGCAAATCAAGGATCACTACATGCGCGGCAAAGGCGGCGACCGGGAGTTCGTCGACCTGCTGCTGCTGGCCCTTGAGCATGGCATAGAGGTGGTCGAGACGGCCTGCGACCTGGCTGTGGAACAGCACACCTTGCGCTTGCCTGCGATCATCAACCTGATCAACCAGTTGCTGGAACCTGTCATCTCCCCGCTGGCCGACACCCATGCCTACCCGCAGCTGACCCTGCGGCCCGAGGCCGATTGCAAGCGATATGAGGCGCTGTGTACCACCGGGGAGGCGGCCGCATGAACGCCCTTATCGACCAGCTCACAGCCCTCAGACTGCATGGCATGGCGGCCTGCGCCCAGGATTTGTTGACCGCCCGCACGCCGCCCAGCCTGACAACAGCCTTGAAGGCCTTGATCGAGGCGGAAGCCCAGGAACGCCGTGTGCGGTCCATTCAATATCAGATGCGCATTGCCAAATTCCCTCACCACAAGGACTTTGCCACCTTCGATCATGACGCTGCGACCGTCACCAAAGCGCAGATCGACCCGTTCTGCTCTGGCCAGTTTACCAACGACGCGCACAACATCATCCTTGTCGGTGGAACCGGCACCGGCAAAACGCACATCTCCATCGCCTTGGGAACCAATCTGGTCAATCAGGGCAAGCGGGTTCGGTTCCATAACGCCGTCGATCTGATCAATGCCCTGATCGCGGAGCAGGCCGACGGAAACACCGGGAAAATCATCAAGCAGCTGACCGCCCTGGATTGCGTGATTATCGATGAACTCGGCTATATCCCGTTCCCAAAGTCTGGCGGTTCGCTGCTATTCCATCTGATCAGCAAGCTGTATGAAACGACCAGCGTCATCATCACAACCAACCTCGAGTTCGGAGAATGGGTCTCGGTGTTTGGCGATGCCAAGATGACAACCGCGCTGCTTGACCGTGTCACGCACCATTGCAGCATCATCGAGACCGGCAACACATCTTACCGCTTCGCCCAGAGCAAGTCTCGCGAAAACCCCTGAAGCCACGCAAGCAAAGCCCACAGACGAGCGCGCTATTTGGTGGCCGCTCGCCTGTGGGCTTTGCCACCTCCGGGGTGGGTCATTTTTGGATGATCACACCGGGTCAGTTTTGAATGCACATTGACA
>NZ_JBAPKY010000141.1:0-2164 GCF_037083785.1 Roseovarius sp. D22-M7 | reverse complement strand
TTATCGAAATGGCAAATGCGCTCGTCAAAGCTAATCGCAAGTGGACCCCGAAAACCGCTTGATCAACACGGATACTTCCGTCCGTAGTCGGCGCGTCGGCCGCCACATCATGCCAAGTCCAGAAACGGTTCCCGTGTGCCTATCTCCGACGACGTCCTCAGAACGGGGGTCTGGGGACCAGCGGCTTCACGGCATCATCGGGGACCGCGTCCCGGGTTGGGACCTCGGTGAACCAGCGCCATCGGGCGCGGCCAAACTCCTTCTTCTTCGTGATTGACGACAAGGGGTACCTCGGGAAGTGAGCTTACGCTGCCACGGCTTCCGCAACGTCCTCGCGGGTGAAGCGGAAGTCTGTACCGTCCGTCCACATGCGGTGCAGAACAACCCCGATGCGCCGGGCGAGCGCCACGGTGGCGCGTTTCTTCCCGCGCCGCTTTGCCACGTTCAGCGCCCATGCGGTCAGCCAGTTTTTGCGGCCGCGGTGCATCATGGTCGTCGCCGCCTGGTACAGCGCCGTGCGCAACCCGACATCGCCGGTCCGGGAGATCTGACCCATAATGTCGCGCTCACCCGACTGCTCACGCCTCGGCGTCAACCCGACCCAAGGGCCAATGTCCTTGGACGATCGGAACCGCGCAGGGTCATCGATGGTCGCCTTGACTGTTAGGGCCACGACAGGGCCAACCCCGGGCATTGTCATGAGCATGCGGCAGACCGGGTCCTCTTTGGCGTGATCGCGCAGGGCTTTTTCCAGACCAGCCAGCTCCTGGCGCAGCGCCCGCCGTGTGGCGAGGATCGGGTTTGCGGCTGCCTCCAGCATGGGATTGCCCTCGGTCAATTCATGCACGCGCGCCTCAAAGCGCCCCTTCGCAACACGTCCCATCTTCAGCCCGAAGTTGCGCAGCACACCGCGGATCGACAGCTCAAGATTGATCGCCGCCTGCTGGATAGCTTTGCGCGCCGACAGCAGCGCGCGCATTTCCTGCGCCGACACCGATTTGCAGTGAACAGGTCGGTACCACCCCATCTGCAAAAGCCGCGCGATGCCTTCCGCGTCCCGTCTGTCCGTCTTGATCGGCATCGCCTTCAGCGCGCCCTTCACCTGCCGCGTTTCCATCAGGACCGTGGCAAAGCCCGCATCGGTCAAATACCGATAAAGCCATTGCGAAAGCGGGCCTGCTTCCAGCCCCACCGCCACAACCCCTCCCGGCATCGCTTTCAGTGCTGCCACAAGCTCTTCCGGTTCGCTGGCCGCCGTCGCTTCCATCACGATCTTGCCCTGCCCGGACACCGCGCAGATCGCGGTGCTTGCGAGAGAGACATCCAGTCCGATATACAATTCCATGTCGTTGCCCTTTCGTTGTCCAAAATCTTGGGACGCGCTTCTCGGCACGATCCCGTCGACACGCCGCACAGCGTGCCAAGGGCAACGACACCTCACACCAAACGATCATTCAACGCACAACGATGCCAGTCGGGGCCGGCCCTGTTACGGCATCTCCGCGGCATTGGCGCATTCGGGTGATGGTGTGAGGCGCGGGGGGTAACGGCGCGCATCATGCGATCTGACCGACCTGTCTGACGATTGGGGCCTTCTCAATCATCAGACAGGAGGCTCCCATCACAGAGGAGAAAGTAAGCCCGCTGCGTCAGCGGATGATCGAAGACATGTGCATCCGGGGCATGGGCGAGAAAGCCCAGAAGGCCCACATCCGGGCGATCAAGGATTTTGCGGCCTTCCTTGGGCGATCGCCTGACACGGCCACGCCGGAGGATCTGCGCGCCTATCAGCTCCATATGACAAACAACAGCGTCACGCCATCGACGTTCAACGTGCGGATCGTGGCGCTGCGATTCTTCTTCGGCATGACCTGCGGGCGCGAGGAGATGAAGCGGTACATGCAGTTCCGCACGCAACCGCGGAAGGTGCCCATGGTGTTTAGCGTCGAGGAGGTGTCCGACATCCTGATGGCAGCACCTGGACCGGGGCTGAAGTATCGGGATGCGCGGAAACGCTGGTCAACGGCGAAACGCTGGTCAGCTGCCCGGTCACAGAGCCGCATTGGGAGGCCGAGCTGAAGGGCCTGATCGAGCGCCACGTGGCCGAGACGGAATCGCGCCGCGGCGCCGAGATCCTGCAGGACTGGGATCGCGAGAAGGCCCG
>NZ_JBAPKY010000140.1:0-2178 GCF_037083785.1 Roseovarius sp. D22-M7 | reverse complement strand
GTCTTGCCATGGTCTTCTCCTTGCTCGCAGCATCATGCCGCTGTTGCACGGAAAATCCACCTATCCCGGCTGTTCAGATTTCCGGAACCACCTCTCGATATCGTCGCCTTATGGACATCCAGCCCAATGAAAGTGCTACTCTGCATCCGGTCTTTCCCCATCCTTGAGGCTCGGCACCGGCCAATCCGCCGTAACCCTCGAACGGAGAATGCCGCGGGATAGACCACTGAACCACTCAGCTCACACCGCGATTATGGGGTCTAAGCATATTCCTGTATGTTACCCAAGAGTACTCCGGTCATACTCACCTCAGTAAGACTTGTTTCCAACGTATCAATTTGAATGGCCGTCTCGATCTTCGTATTTTTGGCGCTTATAACCTCGAGATCAGCATCGGAAGAGAAGAGAATCCACTTTGGTTGAATGTCGCTTTGCAAGCCAACGGCCACACGTAAGATTTCCAATGCATCGGTCGCTGTGACCTTGCCGTCCTGATCGATATCCGCTGCAATAAAATCCATGGCATCGGCCTTTCCCCAAGTGGGCGTGATGCCAACGGCAAGGCGTAGCACGTTGAGAGCATCATCTGCGGTGATATTTCCATCGGTGACCGGGTTATAGCCTCGCGTCGCATCAAGAGTGCCAGCCGTGTCTCGCCCAAGAGAGAAAGTGCTGATGCCAGACCCGTCAGTGATAAGTGAATACTCCTCTGATCTTGAGGAGTTGAAGCTGACTGTCGTTCCTTCCAATCCGTTTCCGCTGCGGTCCAGAACATGCGCCCTGAGCTGGACCATCTCGGCTGCACCCTCGTCTACCGGATCGGGACCACTTGCTTCAGAAGCCGGTGGGACGCTCTCCGAGTCGCTGCCGTGATCGCTTTCGACGTGACCAATGACCGTTTTGTTACCCTCTGACCTGACCTTCAGTTCATCGAAGCTAAACTCTCCTTGAATGATCAAGCTCGCATCGAGGTTGCCGTCACGGTTGGCGTCGATCTCCAGCCTTCGGTCGTTGCTTCGGAACCGTAAAGCAGAGACATTGAAAAGACTTTCAGTGATAACGATACTGTCACCATACGAAAAGTCCAGGATGACGTTGCCGTCCAGATCACTCAGACTACCAAGAAAGGTATTTTGACCCTCCCCCCCGATCAGAGTGTCATTCCCGGAGCCGCCAATCAGAAGGTCATTGCCGGCCCCGCCGGAGAGGACATCGTTGCCAGAGCCGCCCCTGAGGACGTCATCACCGCGACCGCCCCCGAGACGGTCATCGGCAACGCCGCCCTCTACCAGTCGCCCGCTCTCGCCGGTGGCGTTCTTGTGGAACCCACCTTCAGCCGCGGTATCAATCGCTTGGATGTCCATCCGGACGGTCGACCACGCCTGCATAGTCAGAAGGAAATCGGAAAACTCATCCCGTGCCACATATTCTGTCACGGTCGTTTTGCTGATAACGGGCCTGGCCATCTCGTCGATACCGCCGGCCCCGCCATCCCAAAGCTCGGTCCAAGACACCTCAAAATACTCTGCATCCGGGGTTATCACCCCGCTCAAGTCGAGGTTTACCTGGTTTTCAGCTCCGCTGCGCTCGGACAGGAAATATACAAACGTCTCCTTGTCCCCGTAGCCGTGGATGGAAACTTCCCCTGCAATTCGGAAATCTAGGATGGGTTGGAGGCCCACAAGGCTTTCGCTCATAAGGGAAAAGCCTTCGCCAACCAATGTCAGGGATTCTGCCGAATTGAACACCAATGTACCGGCATTGCTGTAATTAAAAATTACCGGCCAGAAGTTAGCAGCCGTCACATCGTGCGTAACCATTTCATAGAAAATTTCCACGTTCATAGAGACTTGTTGTAATCCGCGATTATTAGTGTCCTCTATCGCCCCGTTCTTACGTGTGTTCCACTCCGTAGTATAGAAATCGAGGTCTGGAAGTGTTTCGTTGCGAACTCCAAGCTCGATATTCCATAGCTTCAGTTGGTTGAAGCCATATTGCTCCTCGGTATTCACCGTGTCGAAACCGCGATCCACGTAGTAGTGATTAACGACGCCATCGATCGCATCAGCGGCGCCGGATGTGTTGAAGTGCGTATTCCACGACATGTGGCCACCTGTTCCACGCGCATGTGGCCAGTCATTCCATGACATGTGGCCACCCCCGTGAGGTGATCTGCGA
>NZ_JBAPKY010000139.1:0-2355 GCF_037083785.1 Roseovarius sp. D22-M7 | reverse complement strand
GCGCCTCGGTGAACCGGCTTTTCCTCATGTCGTCTGCTCCTTCAGGTTGGGCAGACTCTACATCAGAGCGAGGGAACTTCCGGGGGGCAGGTCACGTGCAGAACATAACAACCGGGTGGGTCAAGTCTCGGTGACAATGCCGGGTCAGATCTCAATGACAATCAACACGCGGCATCGTAGTCCCTGAGGCTCCTGTCCTTCTCCTTACGAGGCTCCAGCCGAGACAGCTCGAGGGTCCCAGCGGTGTTGCGCCCCGTGCGCCAGCTCCTCCGCGTCCAGTAGGTCCTTGAGGCCTTTGAGGGGTCCTCCGTCGTCAGCGCCAGGTCTGCTGCCCCGAGGTGCGTCTCCTCGTCGGTCGCGACGTGGTTCAGGGTGTGCTGCTCGTACACGTACGAGAGGTGGATGCGGTCGGTGTGCTGATGACGCCACGGCTTGGCGGTGATCGAGTGGGACTCTCCATCGGTCGAACTCAGCCCCGCTGCGATCTTCAGCGTGAACAGTGAGTTGGTGATCTCGACGGCCATCGCGTCCCGTTGCTCCGGTGTGTCATGCAGGTCCTGCTCCGTGACCCTCCCGGTGCTGAGGGCCGTCTCGACGAGCTTCTTCACGGTCGGCCAGTTGGAGTTCGTTGTGCCGACCCAGACGCCGTTAAGGTCAAGGAACCAGCGGTTGAGGCCTGGGATCACTCGCCAGAGCATGCGCCAAGGGGGCGTAGTAGACAGTCGGCCCGAAAAAGCCGGAGAAGACACACAGCAGGATAAGCGGCAGAACACGTATGACCACGGTGTCTGGGACAGAGAGGCCGAACCACTTCCCCACATCGTCGACGTACACCGCGATCGCTATTGCCGCGCCAAGCAATCCAGACAGCGACTTCCACGGCAACAGGGGATACACGCTTCGTTCTCCGCTTCGATTCTTGGTTAAGAGGCCTTGAACGCGTTGTGTTGTAACCCCGCTTGTAAATAATAACCCGTAGCGAGGGCGCAAGATGTATGACTATTCAAAACAAATCCGCAAGTTCCACGAGGACCACGTCCGTCTCACGTCGGGCGAACAATCCGACATGCGGTCGCGGCGCGAGCGGAACCTGAAGCGCATCCAGGATGGCCTAGATGAGCTCGAAAAGCCGAAGGTCGCGGAGACGATCAACCAAGGCGGCTACGCTCAACGCACCATGACGCAGCCGCCCGAGAACGACGCCGACAGCCGCTACGATATCGATCTAGGCATCGTCTTCGAGCAGGACGACGCGAAGACGCCTCGGACGACCCGTGACTGGGTCAGGCAGGCGATCGCGCGTAAGGGCAGCGGGTTCAAGAACGAACCGGCCACCAAGAAGAAGTGTGTCCGCGTGGTCTACTCAAAAGGGTACCAGTGTGACTTCCCTGTCTTCCGTCGTCGCTGGACCGAGGCAGGCTATCGCTACGCACTCTCTTCGGGCGACGAGTGGGTGGCCTCTGATCCCGCCGCGATGAACGAGTGGATCAAGAACAAGGTCGGGCTCAGCCCCGTGACCGACGGAAGCTGCAAGCTCCGGCGGATCATCCACTACGGCAAGTTCTACTCCACGACGCACGGGCACCGTCAGCGTTCCAGCTTTCCCGGCGGGCTCGTCGCGACGGCGATCTTCATCGAGTGCTACGTCGAGGTCGATGGTCGCGACGACAAGTCGATCCGCGAGACCCTGCGAAACATCTCCCTCCGGTCGAAGTACGCACCGGTATACGCCAACGGCGACCAGGTGTCCGACGCCAAGGACGAGGACCGCATTGGTCGGTTGATCGATCAAGCCAAGGCTTCTGTGGAGGAGCTCGACAAGCTGGACGGCGACGTCGGCGAGAAGGAGGCCCGAAAAGCCTGGCGGAAGGTCTTCGCCCACAGCTTCTTCGATGAACCCAAGGAAGATGCGTCTTCCGCTGCCAAGGGCGCTCTCGAAACGAAGTCCGCGTTCTCCAGCGGCCTAGCCGCCCCAGCCCTCGCTTCGGGGATAGCAGCGGCGCTGTCCGACGAAGCCCGTGCGGACCGTCTCAGGGGTGCCGCGGAGGCACGCAAATCCGAAGGGACAACATCGAAGCCATGGGCGAAGTAGCCACTCTGACGAACCAAATAGACGAACTGTTCCGAGAGGTGCAACGGGTCGCAGCCGCCTGCCAGCCCGAGCTCACCATCAGTAGGGAAGACGACGTTGTCCTCGTCGAGGGCAAGTTCGTCGTGTGGCACGACCAGGGACCGCTCGAAAGCTATTCGGTCTTCATCGGCTTTTTCAGATGGGATGGTTGCCGCCCTCCCCAGACGGCATCGCAATGTGCCAAGATAGTGGTCTGATAGCCACGAAGCGGAGAGGACGACGAG
>NZ_JBAPKY010000138.1:0-2548 GCF_037083785.1 Roseovarius sp. D22-M7 | reverse complement strand
GCTGTAGGTTTCTCGGACGCCGCGCGAGGTGGTCGAGTAGCGCGCGGCACCGTCTGGCGTCCGAGAAGCGCGCAAGCACGAAATTGCGGGGTTGGGGTTGGGCGGACCGGTTGGTCTATGGGGATTTGAAGCGGCTGATTGCCTTGGGTTCTGCCCGGCATATAGGATCGAATGAGCTGCTGCCGGCCGGCGCGGCGTGGGTTTCGCGGGCTTTGATCCACATGCGTCGGTTCTCGGCGGCCGTCGGAGGCTGTCTCGCGAAGACGATCCAGGTTGCGGGCATGCCGGTCTGGTCGCAACCCGTGCAGTGAGCGTTGGCGGCGGGAATTCCGATCCGTGATGTGTCTGTCATGCAGCGGCCCTCGCTGTTTCTGGCGGCGCTCTGGGGTGCTGTTCCGGGGCGATCGTCTCGACGATGATCAACCGGCCCCCGCAGCATGGGCATGGCAGCGCAAGGACGCGGGCTGGCGCATCGGCGTCGTCGGGCGTGCCATCGTGAGCGTGACCCGGATCTGGTCGTCCGGTCCCGAGCAGTGATCTGACCGTGGCGATACTGGCGGCACGGATGCCGTTTCCGAAGAGCCCGTAGTGGCGGATGCGGTGCTGGCCCCTGGGCAGGACATGAATCAGAAACCGGCGGATGAACTCGTCTGTCGCCAAGGTCATGGTGGTGTGCCGCTTGGGACCGGTGACGCGGTAATCCTTGACGCGGAAAGTGATGCCCCGGTCATCCATGCGGATCAGGCGGCTGTTGGAAATCGCCACTCTGTGCGTGTAGCGCGACAGGTAGGCCAGCACCGCCTTGGGACCGGCGAAGGGCTCCTTGGCGTAGACAACCCAGTCGATTTTTCGCAGCGGTTGGAGGAAGGCATCGAAGGCATCCCGTTCCAACATGTCAGCGTGATCGCCGTAGAACTGGAGCTTCCCGGCTTTGTGCAGCTTGACCAGCCCGTCCAGAATGAGGCGCCGGTACAGACGGGACAGAACCCTGACGGAGAGGAAGAAGTTCCTGCGGCAGTCGATCCATTCGGTGCCGTCGGCAGACAAGCCGCCCCCCGGAACAATCATGTGAACATGGGGATGATGCATCATCGCCGAGCCCCATGTGTGGAGCACGGATGTGATGCCGACCCGGGCCCCGAGGTGTTTGGGGTCGGCTGCGATCCTGACCACCGTGTCCGCGCTCGCCCGCATCAGCAGGTTGTAGATCTCGCGTTTGTTCTGATGGGCGATGTCGGCGATCGGTTTGGGCAACGTGAAGACCAGATGGAAATACCGCACGGGCAGAAGTTCGGCCTCGCGTGCCGCAAGCCAGGCCTTGGCCGCACCCGCCTGACATTTGGGGCAATGGCGATTGCGGCATGAGTTGTAGGAGATGTGATCATGCCCACAGTCTTCACACCGCGCGACATGGCCGCCGAGCGCCGCCGTGCGGCAACGCTCGACGGCGTTCATCACTTTCAACTGGTCGAGGCTGATGTGCCCCTTGTTTGTTGACCGATACGCAGCCCCATGGGCGCGGAAGATGTCCGCAACCTCCAAATGTGATCGGGGCAAGGCGCGCTACGAAGCGCCTCTCTTGCCTTTCCTGCGTTTCGCCGCGGTCAGGTCGTCCAGCGGGCTGTCGATCGCCGAGATCATGCCGATGGCAACGCTCGCATAATGCGCCGTCGTGGTGAGTTTGGCATGCCCGAGCAGCGCCTGGATGACCCGGATGTCCACGCCGCGCTCCAGCAGGTGCGTCGCGAAGGAATGGCGCAACGTATGCAGCGTGACCGGCTTGGTGATGCCAGCCGTTCGCGCCGCCTGCTTGAACAGCCGCGAAATCTGTCGCGCCGAGAGATGCCGGCCACTATAGCCGGGAAAAAGCACGCGATCGGGTCCGGACACGCCCCTGTCGTTGACGGTCGGGCGTTCGGTCCACCACGTGCGCAACAGGCTCAGGATATCCACGGGCAGCATGACATTGCGATCCTTGCGGCCCTTCGATTGCACGATGCGGATGATATTCTGTTCGCCGTCGATGTCGCCGACCTTGAGACGGACGACCTCGCTCGCGCGCAGACCGCATCCGTAGGCCAGAGACAGCATCACGCGCGCCTTCAGACCTGGCGCCATGGCCAGGATGCGCCTGACCTCATTGCGGCTCAGCACAAGGGGCACCTTGACGGGCTTCCTGAGGTGGAACACCTCGGCCGCCAGGTCATGCCGGCGCAGGGTGACCCGGAGCAGAAACTTGACCCCCGTCATCGTCTGATTGCGGGTGCAGATACTCGTCCCGCTCTCGATCAGATGCAGCTGGAAGTGCTTCACGTCATCCGGTGTCGCAGTCTCCGGAGATCGCCCGAGCCAGGTCGCAAACCGCTTGCAGGCTCGCAAGTGACTGGTCTGCGACGCCGGCCCGAGATTGCGGGCCGACATATCCGCGATCATGCGCGCGCGAAGGGGTGTCGTCGGTGTGGGATGCTGAACGTTCATGGGAAAACCCTCTGTCAATCGAGGCAAAATCACCTCGAACAACAGCACACACCCGACCTCGAAAATCGCG
>NZ_JBAPKY010000137.1:0-2720 GCF_037083785.1 Roseovarius sp. D22-M7 | reverse complement strand
TGCGTATTCCACGACATGTGGCCACCTGTTCCACGCGCATGTGGCCAGTCATTCCATGACATGTGGCCACCCCCGTGAGGTGATCTGCGAGGCAGTTTCTTCATGACGTGATTTTCACGTCTGGGTCAATGCCGACGGTTGGGCTGGGTTTGTCCATGGGGGGACCCGCGCGCCCGGCGCAGCGCTTATCATATAGCTGGCGGCGACGGGCGCGTGGGTGGGCCCTGTGGGCAAAGCCTGAGCGGGACATGGTTGTCATTGTGTGGCCTCGTCGGTTTCGACCACGGGTTCGGGCGGCGGGTTTTTTCGCATCGAGGGGCCATCGAGTTCGATCCGGTGAGCGTGATGCACGAGCCTGTCGAGGATCGCATCCGCGAAGGTCGGATCGCCGATGATGTCATACCACTTTTCCACCGGAAGTTGACTGGTGACGACCGTTGCCTTGCGGCCATGACGATCATCCACGATCTCCATCAGGTCGCGCCGCTGACCGGCGGTCATCTGTTCCGGGCCCCAATCATCGAGGATCAGGACATCGGCGCGCACGATCTTGCGGAAGATGCGCTCGAAGCTGCCATCGCCGCGCGCGGCAGCCAATTCGCCGAACAGGCGCGGCATGCGGAAGTAGAGGGTGGTCTTGCCCTGCCGACAGGCTTCATGACCAAGGGCGCAGGCCAACCAGGACTTCCCGACCCCGCATGGCCCGGTGATCAGGATGCTGCGGTGTCTGGTGATCCAGGCGCCATCCTGGAGGCTTCGGAACAGCGCGCGGTCTAGCTGGCGCGCGGTGCGATAGTCGACGTCTTCCATGCAGGCGCCGCTCTCGCGCAGTTTCGCGGCCCGCAGACGCGTCTGAAAGCGCCGGCTGTCACGCGTTGCGCTTTCGCGGTCGAGCATCAGGCCGATCCATTCGACCGGATCCATCTGCCGGCTGCCCTCGCGTGCCAGAAGGTCTGCGAAGACCTCGGCCATGCCGTCAAGTTTGAGCGCGCGAAGCGCCTCGTGGGTGGGATGTGTGAGCATTCGGTGTCTCCTTTGGCTCAGTGGAAGTATTTTGCACCACGCAGATTGGCGTGGGCGATCGTGGGCGCGTCTGGCGCGACCTCGATGGGCTGATCCTCCAGGCGGTTTTGCAGGATGGAGGTGACGGATTTGAGTGAGCAGGCGTTGAGCGCCAGCGCGCGCGCGCAGGCCGCGTCCAGTCTTTCCGGACCAGAACCGCGTTTCAGCTTGAGAATGCCGACACAGGCGCGGATGCCCTGTTCCGGCCTTGGCTTGTTGCGCAGGATGACCTCGACGAGCGTGATCACGTTCGGACCGACCTTTTGGGCCTCGGCCTGAACTTTCGAAGCGGTCATACCGGCATAATGGCGGTGCTTGGCGGGCATGTGCGCCATCACCGTCGTCTCACGCCCATCTTCGGGACCCGCGCGCATGTGGCTGGCAACACGTTTGCCGCCCTGAAACGCCTCGATGGTGCTGGCCGTGATCCGCGCCCAAAGAGCCGCCCGCGCAAGGTCGTAGGGAACCGAGTAGTAATGATCATCGATGCGGATGTGGTAATCGGCTCCGACGGTGACATTCTTCCAATCGGCATGGGCATGGCGTGTCGGGGGCAGCGGGATCAGGGCGGGTTTGTCCAGCCGTTCAAAAAGCTCCAGGCGCGACGCACCAAGGTGACGGCTGACACGGGCATTCAGGCGCACGAGTTCTTCGCGGATGGCCGCGTTCAACTCCTCCAGCGAGAAGAAGACCCGATTGCGCAACCGCGCAACGATCCAGCGCTGAACCAGCAGCACCCCGCCTTCCGCCTTCGATTTATCCTGTGGTTTGTAAGGACGGGCCGGGAGGATGGCCGTGTGGTAATGGCGCGCGAGATCAGTGTAGCTGCGATTGACACCCGGCTCATGGAAACACGCCCGAACCACGGCAGATTTGAGATTGTCCGACACGATCAAGGCCGGCGCGCCGCCGAAGAACTCGAACGCGCGGACATGCGCGCCGATCCAGTCCGGCAATGTCTGGCTCCGGCTGGCCTCGGCATAGGTGTAATTCGACGCGCCCAACACCGCGACGAACAGTTCGACGGGGTGGCGCGCGCCCGTGGCGGGATCCGTCACCTCCATGCGCACGCCGGAATAATCGACGAACAGCTTCTCGCCCGCGACATGGCGCTGACGCATGGAAGGTGACAGTCGCTTCGCCCACGCGCGGTAATGCTGGCACCAGGCGGAATATCCATAGCCGTCATCAGGGTGACGCGCGCGATATTCCTCCCAAAGCAGGCGCAGGGTCACACCGGAGCGCTTCAACTCACGATTGATCTCCGCCCAGTCCGGTTCCACGAACAGAGGGTCCTCCGCGCCAGCCACCTGTCGGAAAAGCTGTCGCTCGAGAGCGACCTCATCGATATCCTGAACATCCGGCCACGACAGCCCGGCTTGCGCGGCACGCTGAAGGTAATTCCCCGTCGACGTCCGCCCCAGCCCCAGACTTTTCGAAATTCTGCGCGTCGAATATCCCGACGCGCGCAGTCGTAAAACATCCTTGATCTTGCGCATTGGCAACCTTTCCATCTCGCTCTCCTGCTTCCTCAATGGGCCGCAGAATAAGCAGGGTCAGATCGCCTCGCAGGTCTCTCTCAAAGGGGTGGCCACATGCCGTGGAACCGGTGGCCACATGTTCATGGATTCGATGGCCACATACCCGTGGAATACTCA
>NZ_JBAPKY010000136.1:0-2852 GCF_037083785.1 Roseovarius sp. D22-M7 | reverse complement strand
GCGCTGCTCGATCGCCTCACCCATCGCTGCCACATTTTGGAGACTGGCAACGACAGCTATCGCTTCAAAGCCAGCTCCGAGACAGCCAAAAAAAAACGGAAGGAGACAGCAGCATTGACGCCATCATGACGTGCAGAACATAACACCCGGGTGGGTCAAGTCTCGGTGACAATGCCGGGTCAGATCTCAGCGACAATCAACATGCGTGGTCGTAGTCGGTCAGATCATCGCCTTGTGGTGCGAGATCAGAGATCGGCGTGGTGCCGGTGACAGACATGATCCCCCTCGCCGTTTGGCGTTAGGGTCCATAAAAGCACATCGGATTGCCTGTGCAAGAACGGATCGCGGTCAGTCAGGTTGCAGATGAGCATTATAATACGTCGCACCAAAATACGCGATAGGCTTTTTAACTGCGGATGGATATCCGCGTTGTTTTTGCAAGTAATCTCAAGCACTACCGCCAAGCGCGTGGGCTGACGCAGGCCGCGTTGGCGGCAGCGATGGATGTCGACCGTGCCCATGTCAGCGCCATGGAACGCGGCCAGCAGAATGTCACCTTGCAGACTCTTCAGCGGGTCGCGGCGCATCTGGATGTAGCACCAGCACAGTTGATCGAAGAACGCTCTGAAGGCGATGTGCGTTCCCGAAAACCGTGATCGTTCGCCCGGGCAGTCAGCTTTCGGGTCGAAACGTGCAAGCTCAGGGCAGGGCATTGGCCGAACCCATTTCGTCGGGCAGGATGGTGTTCTATAGCGACCAATCCGCTATTCAGCACTGAGTTCGGTCAGCTTCTGGCCAAGGCGGCGTTGCATCAGATCATCGCCGGGCGTGATCTCCATCAGTCGCTGAAGCGCTGCGATGGCCCAGCCCCGCCGGTCGATGCGCGTGCTGGCGGTCATCAGGTGATCGACCGCTTCGTCGATGTCGAACGGGCTGGGTTCATAGCCACGGCCCGCCAGAAGATGCCTGATGGCATGCAGAGCGACATCGGCAGCAAAGGCCGGTTCCTTGATCGCGAAATCGCGGGCGGCGCGGATCAAGGTTGAGGGGGCGGCCTCACTGTCCGCTGCGCAGTCGAGCGCGATGTCAAAATACGTCGCAGTCTTTGCCGCGGCGAACCATTTGCCCTTGCGCCCGTGGAGCGCGATCAGGTCTTCCAGCAATGCACGGGCATCTCGGTCAGGGTAGCGTTTGACCAGATCGCGCCACATCGCCAGCCAGGTGTTTCCGCTCGCTGTGGGCAGGCCGAACCGGCGATAGGCTTCGTCTGCCTTGCCTTGCCGTACAAGGATCGCCTCGCAAAACCGGCAGATGTCGTGATGGCTCCATGTCTGGCGATCCCCCTCCAGAAGCGCCTCGGCATAGGCGAGCGCGTCATCCTCACGGCCTTGTCGAAGAAGGGCTTCGGCCCCGAACTTGTCGTCGAACCACAGCCGGGTTTTCTTGACCGCGAGGAGCGCCAGTAATTGGTCATACCGCGCGGCCTCGAGCAGAGAGGACAGCGTGAGCGTCGCGGTGCCGACATGGGAATACCGCTCCCAATCCGACCAGGCTTGATGGATCAGGTCGAGGTCCCTGTCGGCATGCAGGGTCATGAGCGCGGGATACACGGCGATCTCGCCGAACCGCTCCGAGATGGGCGCGAGGTAGTCGACGCCATCGTCTTCGATTGCCGTGCGCAGCTGTTCCAGCCATTTTGCGCGCGTCTTTTCATCGGCAGGGGCGGCGATCAGGATCGGCACAAGGTCGTCAAGTGTGCGGCGCACGGCGTTGCCAAGTGCGCCCGACGAGGTATCGATATGCTCAAACGCGGGCCAGATCCGCGCGGCCAATGCGACCACGCCGTCCGCCGCCGTGACAGGATCCGCGCGATTGACGGCCCGGATTTCCGCGCTGGCCGATTTCAACCGCTCGATCGCCTTGGCGGAGCCGCGCCATCCGAACGCGCTTGCGCGCATGCCGGGTTTGAAAGCCCATTTGTGGACAGGTTTGCGTGCCATCCTGCTACCGCTCGCGCGCTTTGCTGCGCGTGATCCAGTCGGCTCCGGCATAGGTTACGGCGTGGATATGAACCTCGCGGGCATCATCGTCTACGGTGAAGGCGATCACGGCCTTGCGGCCTGCTGGAATAGCGCGCAGCCCGGGGGCGATCTCGTCCCGGCGGCTGCCCTTGTGCGGCAGGTCAGCGAGGCTGGCGATGGTGGCCTCGATCTCGTCCAGCCGGCGCGCGGCGGATTGCGGGCCGGCATAGTCGATCAGCCAGCGTGTGATCGCGTCGAGATCATCCGCGACCGCCGGATGGAACCGGATGCGATAGCTCACGTTTCGCGCGCAGCCTGCAGCCGGGCCCGCGCGGCGGCAAATGCGTCATCTGCCGAGACATAGTCGGCACGCGGCGTGTCGAGCCGCGCCTGGATTTCTTCGGCCATCGCCCCAAGGGCCAACTCGCGCTCCTCTTCATCGCGCATCATCTGCTCCAGCGCCGCCGCCACAGCCGCGCTTTGCGAGGCGAAGACGCCTTGGCCCACCTTGTCGGTCAGGAACCGATGGTGGCGGTCGGTGAAGCTGAGGGTTGTCTTGACGGTCATGCTGGACTCCGAGGTATGACTTAGTCATATTAGCGAAGGTTTGAAGACTCGCAACCTCTTCGGGGAGGGCGGAAAGTCGGCGGCCTCTGCGAGTGCGATCGGCTGAATTGGTCAAAGCTTTGGCAGACATTAGAAGTACATTCTAAAAAGCCGGATTTAATAGTGTTTAGGGGCATTGTTGCAGAACTCAGGCCTGAGGTATGACTTCCCCTTACCCCACTGAGGTCAGCCCACGCGAGCGATCTCGGCGGTGCCGAGGGCGTT
>NZ_JBAPKY010000135.1:0-2933 GCF_037083785.1 Roseovarius sp. D22-M7 | reverse complement strand
AGTTGGAAGGGCAAGGCCCGCATCTTCGGCGGCCGCAGCGGGCTGCGCACCATGCTGTTCATGCCGGCGGTCATTGCGACCCGTTACAACGCGCCACTCAGGAAAACCTATCTCGCACTCTATGGCGGCGGAAAGCCTTGGAAGGTCGCCATCACGGCGGTGATGCGCAAGCTCATCGTCCTCGCAAACGCCCTGATCCGCGACAACCGGAAATGGACCGAAATCAACCCTTGATCAAAACGGATACTACTGATGCTGACGCTCGATCTGACGAACGCACCCCGCTGGTATGACCTTGCCCCTGGAGTCCGGGTGCAGCTGCGCCCGCTGACCACCGCGCTGATGGTGGCGACCCGCAGCGATCCGGCTGTGGAGGCTGTGCCCGAGGACGCCTCCGACGAGGAACGCGCGGTGGCTTTCGGCAAGGCGCTGGCGCGGCGGGCTGTGCTCACATGGGAGGGCATCGGTGATGCCGACGGCAATCCCATCGACCCCAGCCCCGAGGCCATCGACGCGCTCCTCGACGTCTGGCCTATCTTCGAGGCTTTCCAGCTGACCTACGTCTCCAATGGCCTGCTGCTGGAGCAGGAAAAAAACGCCTCCGCGCTCTCGCCGAGTGGTCCTTCGGCGGGGGCGAGCGATACTGCCAAGCCTGCCAGCCCTGCGAAGGCCGCGAGCAAGCCTGCCCGGACTGCCCGGCGCGGCTGAACCGGCCGCTGACCCATGAAGGCTGGCAGGTCTGGGATCTTGTCGACCGCCTCGGTGGCCAGCTGCGCGTGCTGCCCGGTGCGGTGATCGGCTGGGACATGACCGCCGCGCTGTCTCTCGGGACAGCCCTCGGTGTCCCACCGCTGGCCATGGCCGAACTGCTGCCCGTCATCGAAGCGGTGATGGTCACCAAACTCAACGAACAGATGGATCACTCCCATGGCTGAGAAACGGGTTAGCGTCCGCCTCGCGGCGACGGGCGGGCGACAGGTGCGCGCTGAGCTCGAGGGCGTGGGCGAGGCCGGCAAGCGCGGGTTCGGGCGGCTCAGCGCGGAGATGGAGGCCGCGAACCGGCGACTGGCCGGCTTTGCACGGAGGGTCCGCGTGGCATCAGCCGCTGCCGTCGCGGCTGCCACAGCGGCGGGCGTGGCCATGGTGCGCTCGGGCCTGCAAACCGTCGATGCGCAGGCCAAGCTGGCGCAATCGCTGGGCACCACGGTCGCCTCGATCCAGACGCTGGAGCGCGCGGGCGAACTGGCCGGCGTGGCCATGTCGGGCATCGAGCAGGCCACCAAGGATCTGACGCGCCGTCTCAGCCAAGCGGCCGCCGGGACCGGCCCGGCCGCCGACGCGCTCGACCGGTTGGGGCTCTCGGCCACCGAGCTGATCGCCCTGCCGCTGGACCAGCGGGTGGGTGCGATCAACGCCGCCATTGAAGACTTCGTGCCGGCCGCCGAGCGCGCAGCCGTCGCGGGCCAGCTCTTCGGCGAGGAAGGCTCCATCGCGATGAGCCGCATCGACAGCGCGACACTGCGCCAGGCAACGCAGGATGTGCGGGATTTCGGCGTCGTGGTCTCCGAGCAGGACGCCGCCCGGATCGAGCGAACCAATGACGCCATCTCGCGCCTCGGCCTGGTCTGGCGCGGGCTCTCGAACCAGCTGGCCGTCGCCGCGGCCCCCGCACTGGAAACCGTCGCCAGTGCCATGGCCGCCGTGGCGCGCACCACCGGCCCGCTGGGCCAGGCCATCCAGGGGCTGTTTGCCAACCTCGGACGGCTGGCCAGTATCGCAGGGAGTTTTGCCGCCTTTCTGGCCGGCCGCTGGGTCGCCGGGCTTGCCGCCGCCGCGCTCTCGGTCCGCGGGCTTGCCACGGCGCTGGTCGTCCTGCGCGGGGCGCTGATCCGCACCGGCATCGGCGCGCTCATCGTCGGCGCGGGGGAGCTGATCTACCAGTTCACCCGCCTCGTGGCGGCGACCGGCGGCATCGGCGAAGCGCTCAGCCTGCTCAAGGACGTGGCGACGGAGGCCTGGGACCGGATCGCGCTGCGCGCCGGCGCCGCCTGGGCGCGGGTTGAGGCTGGCTGGGCCGTGGCGCAGGCCAGTATCTATGACGGTCTGCAAGGCGCCAGCGGTGCTGTCACACGCTGGGCCAATACAACAGTCGGCGCCTTCAAGGGCGCGTTCGACGCGGTCACCAGCACCTGGGGCGCGCTGCCCGGGACCATCGGCGATTTCGCCTTCGGCGCCGCGAACGGGCTCATCGCCGGTGTGGAGGCCATGCTCAACGGCGTCGTCCGCCGCATCAACCGCTTCATCGGTGGCCTCAATGCGGCACTGAACCTGTTGCCGGACTGGGCCGTGGGAGAGGGTGGTGTGCAGATCGGCACGCTCGATCCGGTCGATCTTGGCAGCTTGGACAATCCCTTTGCGGGGGCTGCAGACCGCATGGCGGGCGACATGAAGCGGGCTTTCGAGACCGCCATGTCGCAGACCTATCTTGAGACGCCAGACATTTTGGGGGATGCTGCGGAGGCCGCCCGAGGCCGCGCCGATGGCTACAGTGAGGCGGCCGGGATGCTGTCCGATGCAGCCAGCCGCCCCATGACCGCCTGGCAGGCGCTGCGGGATATGGTCAGAGGTGTGGGCCGCGACAGCGCGGCGGCACTGGAGGAGACGGCCGTCGCCGCCGATGGCGTCACAACGGCGCTGGAAGAGAGCGCCGGGGCCGCCCGCACCGCCGGGTCCGCCACCCAAGACGCCGCTGAGCAAGCGACCTCGGGCTGGCAAACGGCGTCCGACGTGCTGGCGCGTTACGCCCAATCGGCCATGACCACCGGCCAGCAGATCGGCGCGGCGCTCGGGCGGGCCTTCAAGGGCGCCGAAGATGCGCTGGTGGCGTTTGTCACGAAGGGCCGGATGGATTTTCGCGCGCTGGCCGACAGCAT
>NZ_JBAPKY010000134.1:0-2955 GCF_037083785.1 Roseovarius sp. D22-M7 | reverse complement strand
ATTTGGTGGCCGCTCGCCTGTGGGCTTTGCCACCTCCGGGGTGGGTCATTTTTGGATGATCACACCGGGTCAGTTTTGAATGCACATTGACAACCTGACGACCGGCAGATCCGACAGCCGCGTCGTGTAGCGCGGGCTACGATGATCGGCGCGCAGCTGCCACGACCGCACCAGGCCCTCGCTCGCGACCACCATGGTCTTCTTGCCGAACCGGTGGTTCACCTCATCGAGCGCACGCATCAGGGCGGGTGAACCGCGCGGCGCATCAAACAGCGTCCTCGGGCGATCCTCGAGCGGCAGCAGATCATCGAGCATGACACCCGCCTTCGTGAACGCGTAGGCATGGGTCCCGGTTTTCGGCCATGCCGCCTGGGCGCAGCGCCTTGCGGCCGCAACCAGCTCGAACGTGTCGGATGACATCGGCACGATTCCCGTCGTACGGGACCCTGTATATTGCGGCCGGTCCGGGCGGTGCCGGTTCGTGTGGAAAAAGACCGTCATCGTGCCGGCCACAAGCCCATGCTGTCTCAGCTTCTCCGCCGCGCGCGTCGCATGCGCGGCGATCGCCTCGAACAGGGTGTCGAAATCCTGCATCGGTGTGCCGGCGGACCGGGTGACGGCCATCCCCTTGCGCTGTGGCGCGACGTCATCAAAGGCAATGCAGGGTTCGCCCTGCAGCTCCAGCACGGTGCGTTCCAGCACGACCGTGCCCAGAGCGCGCGCCTGGCGCGGCGGCATGGCCCGCAGCTCCGCGGCCGACCCGATCCCCAGCCCATGCAGCTTTGCTTCGGTCCTGCGGCCGATGCCCCAGATGTCACCGACGGGGACGAGCGGCAGAAGCCAGTCGGCGAGGCCCGGGTCCATAATGTCCAGAACGCCCGCGAAGATCGGGTTTTTCTTGGCGATGTCGTTGGCGCATTTAGCAAGCGTCTTCGTTGGCGCGATCCCGACCCGGACCGGCACGCCGACGCGGCGCAGCACGTCGCGCCGCATGGCCCGGGCATGCGCCGTCCGGTCCCGGAACCCGCCGAAGTCGAGAAAACACTCGTCGATCGAGTAGATCTCGACGTTGGGCGTGTAGTCCTCGTAGACCGCCACCACCCGGCGGCTGATATCGCCGTAGAGAGTATAGTTCGACGAGAAGACCCGGATCCCGTGCGCCTCGACCTTGTCGCGGATCAGGTGCAGCGGCTCGCCCATCCTGATCCCGAGGGCTTTGGCCTCATCACTGCGGGCCACGGCGCAGCCATCATTATTCGACAGCACGATCACCGGCACGCCTTTCAGGCTCGGGTCGAAGAGCCGCTCCGCACTGACATAGAAGTTCGCGCTGTCGCTGATCGCGATCGGGCGCGTCACGCCAAGTCGTAGCGCCGTACCACACCGGCGATGACGCCCCAGATCTCGCTCTCCTCGGTCAGCTTGATGTCGGGGAAGGTCTCACGGGTGTTGGCGGTAGCGAGGTAGAACTTGCCGTCCCGTTTGCGCAGGATCTTCGCCGTGACCGCACCGTCGACAACCGCAAGGACGGCGCGCCCGAGGCGCCGCTTGCCGGCCCTGTCCACGGCGATGATGTCGCCGTCCCGGATCCCGACGTCCCAGAGGCAGTCGCCCTCCACGCGCCACCAGAAGGTCGAGGACGGGTGCCGCACGACCCAGGCGATCGGGTCGATCTCATCTTCGAGGTCATCGCCGGCCGGCGACGGAAAGCCCGCACTGGCGCGCGGCAGGCGCAGCGGGATGATCTGTCCTTCCATGAGAACAGGGGCGTCTATCGGATAGACCGGCATCCGCGAATCCTTCTGTGTTCCTGTTATGTTCTTCCGTAGATCAAGCACAGGGTCCCCGGCTGTCAAGCGGTGACTCGAAGGCCCGCGGTTATCCGGCAGGACCCAGACCGCCCCGATCGGACTTGAGCCCCTCGCCGCTCTGGTGGATCACCATGCGCGCGGCCGGGAAGGGCCGTATCAGCGCAAAAGCCTCATCGGGGGTCCCGGTGAGCCATTGCTCGTAATCCCCAGGATCAAGGATCGTTGGCGAGCGATCCGGATGCGCCTGCCGCGTCAGCGCGTTCGGCGTCGTGGTGACCATCGATGAGGTGATCATCTCGCGCTCTTCGCCACCGCCGTAATTGCCCTTGTAGTGCCGCCAGATACCCGCGAGGGCGAAGGCTGGTCGTTCTTCCTCGCCGTCATCGTCCCCGGCCACGCCGAACCACACATAGGTGGCCGGGTTGCGTCCCTTGGGCTCGCAGTAGCTTGTAGCCGGGATCAGGCAGCGCCGGTTTTCGAAGCTGTTGGCCCAGAACCGGGAATTGCGCAGCTTGTCGTCCCGCGCGTTGTTGACCGCCTTGGGCTGANCCAGAACCGGGAATTGCGCAGCTTGTCGTCCCGCGCGTTGTTGACCGCCTTGGGCTGAATCGGATTGCCGGTCTTCTTCGAGACCTGGGGCATCACGAACCCCCAGTGCGCGTGCTCCAGCCAGCGGGAGCCGTCCGGATCGACCCCGACGATCGGCGACATGGTCTTCGGGAAAATGGCCGGCAAGGGCTCGGCGTTGCCCAGTTGGTCATTCGCGGGATCCACCGCAAAGAGCTGGCGCATGGCGGCTGGCGGCATGGTGTTCGAATAGAGATTGCACATGGTAGCGATGATAGCTCACGGACCAGCATGAAGCATTATGAAATACCACCCAAATTCAAGGCGACGCCAGACGATGCGCTGGGCAACTTCCCGGATGCTCGGCGAAACCGACGCGAGCCCCCCTATCTCCGGCGCCGAGGCCCGATGCGATGCGGTCAGCGGCCCGCTCAGATGTAGCAAACCGGTCATCTGATCCGACGATGTCGAACGGCAGCACAGCTGTAGGTTTCTCGGACGCCGCGCGAGGTGGTCGAGTAGCGCGCGGCACCGTCTGGCGTCCGAGAAGCGCGCAAGCACGAAATTGCGGGGTTGG
>NZ_JBAPKY010000133.1:0-3034 GCF_037083785.1 Roseovarius sp. D22-M7 | reverse complement strand
TCGGTCCCAACATTGCTCAATTCTCCCGCTGGCCAGAAGAATTGAATCAGCAACTTACGCTTCGATCAAGCACGAGTTTTTCAACAAAATACGCCGATTTTGTTGAAAAACTCAGTATCCGGACCGAAGCGGCCAAAATCGGAGAACATCTTCCCGCAGAAGCCTGCTTTTTCGGATGTTGTTCCCCGAGGGTCGCTTTAGAGGAAGGATGTTCCAAAATTTTGGGACGAATTTCGCAGCGTCGAGTTTTTCAACAGAATCCGCCCTTCCTTGAGGGCGTCACGACCGGCCCGAAGCTGACCTCAAGCACCAGATGTGCGCCGCAGCTCAGCTTCCCTAAACCTGTGCGCTCACGGACTGGCGCTGCCGTCACGTTCATCAGGTGCCTCGTCCGACTGTCCGTTCTCGGGGACGGTCGGATGAACTTCGGCCTCAGCTTTCTCGGCCTTCTCGCGTTCGGATTCCCGCAGCAGCAAGCGTTCGATCCGCTGCTCGAGAAGTCGCGCTGTCTCATCGCGGGCCGCGATCTCCTGCGACAGGTCACGGTAAAGCGAGACCGCGAGCAGGATCATCAAAAGCATGAACGGGAACGCCGCGATGATCGAAACGGTCCGCAGGCTCTCCAGCCCCCCGACCAGAAGCAGCACCACGACCAGCACCATCTGCAAGGAGCCCCAAAGCACCCGCACCGCGCGTGTCGGGTTGAGCACGCCTTTTGACGTGAACATGCCAAGCACGAACGTGGCCGAGTCCGCCGAGGTCACGAGGAACATGCCGACAAGCACGATGGATGCGACGGTCAGCACCCCGCTGGCAGGCAATTGATCGAGCAGGGCATAGAGCCCGGCCGGAACCTCGGTCGCAACGGCGTCGGCGATACCGGCATTCTCGAAGATCTCGAACTGGATGGCTGCTCCGCCGAAGGTTGAAAACCACAACATGCTCAGTGCCACCGGCACGATCATCACGCCCAGGACAAATTCGCGGATGGTTCGCCCACGCGAAATTCGGGCGATGAAACTCCCGACAAACGGCGCCCAGCTTAGCCCCCAAGCCCAGTAGAACATGGTCCATTGCTCAACCCACGCGCCATCTGAATAAGGCGAGGTGACAAGGCTCATCTGGATGACGTTGCCCAGGTATTCGCCCAGGGTTTGGGTAAAGACCCCGAAGATGAAGGATGTCGGCCCAAAGAGCAGTACCGCGCCAAGAAGCGCCGCCGCAAGCATCATGTTGGCATTGCTCAGCAGTCGTACGCCACGGTCCAGAGGGGTCATCGCCGAGAGCGTGAAGAGGATGCCGATAACAGCGAGGATCACCAGTTGCGCCGGGAAGCCATAGGGGATGCCGGTCAGCTGTGAGACACCGCTGTTGATCTGCAACGCGCCAAGCCCCAGCGTCGTGGCCACGCCGAAGACCGTCGAGACGACCGTCAGCACGTCAATCGCCTTGCCCCAGCCGCCATCCACGCGAGTTCCCAAAAGCGGGCGGAAGGTTTCGCTTATCAAGCCATGGCTTTCGTGGCGAAACCGGACATAGGCGAGGGCAAGCCCCACCAGCGCAAAAGTCGCCCACTGGTGCAACCCCCAGTGAAAGAAGGCATAGAGCATGCCGGTCTGTGCCGCCTCGGCCGTGTGCGGCAGCCCGGAGTCGACCGGAGGGGCGTTGAAATGCATCATCGGTTCGGCCACGCCCCAAAACACGAGGCCAACGCCCATGCCGCCCGAAAAGATCATCGCAAGCCAGCTTTGAAATGAGAACTCGGGCCGCTCGTCCGGGGCCCCCAATCTTATGGTTCCGATCCGCGACAGGCCAAGGAACAGCACGAAAAAGACGAATCCCGTCATGACCAGAAGGTACATCCAGCCGACGTTCACCGCTGTCGCATGCAGCACCGCCCGCGCCCCACGCTCAACCGCCGCGGGCGCGATCGCCGCAGCCAGTACGAAGATCGCGACGATTGCAACCGACACGCGAAAAACGGTGCCGACATCACCAAGTATCTTCGTCGAACGGACGGGCCGGCGCATTCGTGTCTCCTATTCTGATTGACATCCCAACCAGTGTGCCGAAGTCTTGCGAACTCCCAAGAGCCAAGCGAAGCTCCGCCCCGTCACAGGACGGGTGGCTTGCGATTTGATATGGCTACTTGTCGTCAATGACTTGCCCGTTCTCGGGAAATCCAACGCAAGGCTGTGATGATCGACCACGCCACTGCCGCTTGGAGTGAACCTGCGGCAAATTGGAGGGGTGACGCCGCTTGACGTGGCGGGGAAAGCTGCGATGGTTGAGAAACGATTTTCCGGCTCGCTCCTCTCGATAAAAAGATCAGCCCAGACGGGAACCTGTATTGCTCAAATTCAGGCGGCCCTGCACAGGCAAGGCCGGACGTCGTGCGGATCAGCGCCGCTTTTCGAGCTTGCCGAACTCGTTGTCCAGCAGCGCGCGCAGTTTCTTCCCAGCGCCGCGCAAAGCCGCTTCGACGTCAGCGTCGCTATGGGTGACGGTCTGCGGCTGCATCCCTTCGGGTCGCGCCTCGATCGTGCACTGAATATCATCCGCACCGCCCTTGGCCCCGTTCACATCGACCAGATGCACCTCGATACGTGACAGGCGATCAGTCAGATGACCCAATGCACTGGTAACGGCTGACTCGGCTATTTGGGCCAGACGCTCATCACCCAGAATGTGGCTGTCGGTGTTGAGCTGGAATTGCACGTCAGATCTCCTCTTTGTTCAGTTCGACGGATATGCGATTTAGGGCCTTTTTACAAGGTTATGATAGCCGATCCCACCGAACACCAAGCGGTGCACACTTTGCGCTTGGACTCGCAACGGTCATCTGGCGTTGCAGAGCATAACCTGACTTTCTGCCACCTGAATGTCTGCTCCCATCAAAACCGAATAAAAGCATCGCACCGGCAGCGAAGGTCCGGATTCCGCCGATTCTGTGGAAAAACTAAAGTTTGCGAGCGCAGAAATAGCCGATCCAAATCGGGCGCGCGCGCCTTTCCTGTCAGGCTTTGCGCATTTG
>NZ_JBAPKY010000132.1:0-3047 GCF_037083785.1 Roseovarius sp. D22-M7 | reverse complement strand
TGATCGGATGCCCCGGAACAGGTGATCGGATTAAATCGGAATCACTGATCGGATGTTATCGGAACCGGTGATCGGATGTCCCCGGAACGCGCACTTCGGGGCCAACGCCAGCAATATCTGCCTCGACGAGGACGGGGTTCTGATGCCGAAGCCGGAGTCGCTGTCGCACGCGGATGCGGCGGTTCTGTGCGACGGTGTGCTGACGTCCTGGCATTTCCTGCGCAACCTCGGCCAAGTCCAAAGCGGCGACCGCGTGTTGGTCCTGGGCGGGTCCGGCAGCCTCGGCAGCGCCGCGGTGCAGATCGCCGCCGCCATGGGCGCGGATGTGAGTGCGACCTGCAGCGCGCGCAACGCCGATCTTGTCGCGTCGCTCGGCGCCACCCGCGTGATCGATTACACCTCCGAGGACGCCCTGCGGCCCGGGGCCGGCTATGACGTGATCTTTGACACGGTGGGCGTCGCCTCCTTCTCGGCCGCCAAGCCCGCGCTTGCCGAAGCGGGGCGCTACCTCTGCCCGGTCCTGACGATGGGGCGGCTGCCCGCAATCCTGCTCTCGAGCCTTGTGGGCCGGAAACGGGCCCTGTTCGCGGCCGCGGGCTTGGAAAAGCCGCAGCGCCTGCGGGCCATGCTGTCCGAGATCCTGACCCGGATCGACCAGGGCCGCCTCTCGCCGGTCATGGACCGGATCTACCCGCTGTCCGACCTCGTCGAGGCGCACGCCTATGTCGAAGCCGGGCACAAGCGCGGCAATGTCGTCGTGATGTAAGAGGTGCGCAGTATGGTCAGCATCAGACCCACCAATTCAATCGGAGAAACCACCATGAGAATGAACTACTTCGTCGTCGGAACGAACGACATGCGCGCCTCCAGGGCCTTCTACGACGCTCTTTTCGAAGGCGCGGGGCTCCAGACCATGTCGCCCTCGGACCGCATGACCTACTGGCTCGGTGAGGATTTTGCCTTCGCCGTGGCGATACCCTTCGACGAAAAGCCGGCGAGTAATGGAAATGGCGCCATGGTCGGCTTTTCGGTCGGCACCGAGGAGGACGTTGTAAGGCTTCACGCCTTGGCGCTTGAGCTTGGCGGCACCTGCGAAGGCACGCCCAGTCAGCGTGGGCCGAAATTCTCGGCCTATGTGAGAGACCTTGACGGCAACAAGCTGTGCCTGTCCGACTGAGCATCGCCAATGCTTTTGAATTAGTCGCGAAAACATCCGCGTGTTGCTTGCCCCTTAGGGGCTGCCCGCGGGCATCGCCAATTAACGGTGCCTTCGCGCGCGGTCCATTCGTCGATGAACCGGTCGCCGAGTTTGCGCGACAGGGATCGCCCGGCGCGGGCGCTGGCGTCGACTCTGAGGATACGTGTCATGTCAGTGGTCCTTCTTTCTGGTTTCAGGAATGGCTGTTTGGACATTCAGACGACGGTTTGGCCGTCGCTGGATTCCTGGAAGCGAGCGTTGCTCTCGGCATACCCAAGGGCGTTGTCGACACGGCCGCCGGTTCTTCAGTGGCGCCGATCACGAGAATGGAGTTCGGTTGCATGGTGTTTCTCATTGGCTTGGATGATGTTCGGACGATAGCGTCGGCGCCGCGGCCCGATCTCGGCCGTCCCGGCCATCGGCTTGGCCGGTCCTGCCAATCGACGGCACAGCCGTCTGCACCTGCGCTGTGGGCTCTCACGGACGGGCGGATGACAAGGTGCAGGGCAAGCGCGATGTCACAACTTCCGTGGTACGTTTGGGCGCAACGGAATTCCCGGGTCCCGATGATTGGGACCCGGGAGGGGTCGGTCGGACCTTTGCTCAGAGATCGCCGACGGGGGTCGATACGATTTCCGGCCACGTCTCGTAGGCGACGCGGATGACTTCCGCGTTGTTCGCCTGGTACTTTTCAAAGATTGCGGCGTTGACGAAGAGGTACAGCTTGCCGTCGACGATGTCCGCAAACCGGACGTCCCCATCAAGCTTCTTTCCGACGTAGACGCCGAAGGCGCAGAAGCCACCGAACTGGGGCAGGTAGGCACGGGGATCGGCGTCGAACTTCTGCTGGGCCTCTTCACTGGCGAAGTAGTAGTCCACGCCCTCGTGCTCGGAGGTGTAGACGGCATCGCCGATCCGCGGCGCCTCGCTGTCGAACATCGACACCGGATCGACGCCGTGCATGCCGAGCGGGTTGCCGGTGAGGGTGAGGCCGTTCGCGACGTTGTATTCGTCTGCGGCCATCGCGGCCGACGCGAGGGCGAGCGTCGCCGTCAGGGCCACGGCGGAAAGGCGGAGAATGGTTTTCATGGGTCTGTTCCTTTCAGGGGTTGGGGTCGTCGGTGGTGGGTTCAGGCCGAGCGCGCGATGCGCTCGACGGCGTCGTCGGTCCACCAGACGCCGTTGGCGACCATGCGGAAGTTGATGAGGGCGGCGAGGTAGCCGTCGCCTTCGGGCACCTTCGCGCCCGCCGTGGCATCGCGCACCACGGCGACCTCGAAGCCGAGCTCGAGCAGCTCGTAGAGATGCGCCTGCGTACAGAGGTTGGCCGACATACCCGCCAGGATCACCTTGTCGATCCCGCGCTTGCGCAACTGCAGGTTCAGGTCGTTCTGCGCCGGGCTGTAGACCTTGTGGGGCGAGCAGACTATGGTCTCGCCGTCCTCGATGTACTTCTTGTACTGCGGCATCCAGTCGGCGCCGGAGCCTTCGAAGCCTTCGAGGGTCAGAGAGCCGGGGCGATCGAACATGCCGATGGCGTGCATGGTCTTCTCGAGGGTTCCCTCGAACTGCCACCGGTGGTCGTGCGGATAGTAGTAGTGCGGCGAGATGTGTCTGACGTCAGGGCGTGCAGGAGGGATTTGATGTTTTCGTGACGGAGGGTTTCCGGGTCATCGCGGCCATCAGGGAGCGAAGGTGAACAAGAACCGGAGGACCGCGCAGGCGACATCCGGACCATCGGAGGACGCGGCGGGCAAGCTGGTCAAGGGGATCACGCGCAAGACCCGCGAACAGTACTCGGCCGAAGAGAAGATCGGGATCGTGCTGGCGGGCTTGCGCGGCGACGAGA
>NZ_JBAPKY010000131.1:0-3130 GCF_037083785.1 Roseovarius sp. D22-M7 | reverse complement strand
ACGGTCGACCCGGCACGGATGGTGCGCGAGGGTCCCGACCCTGCCGTGGACGTGGGTGGTGCGCTGGCGGCGCGTCGACCTTCAGCGCAGGATCGGGGTGCGCCTCTCGCATCGCCATGCCAGAGCGCAGGGTGGGCAAGCAGTTGGCCGCGCCCGGGGGAGTGTCCTGAACTTTGTGTATCCGGCCCGGCCCATGCGATTTCAGATACTCGAGCGTCGAAGCGCTCGCCGAACATCAGGGCGAACTGGTTGCGGGCCGCAAACCATTCCCGGACATGGCGGCCGTCGTTCTCGAAGGTGCGGATGGCCGGGCAGATCGGCCTTGTCGCGGCCTCGGCGGTCGGGAAGGACCTGCGCGTCTTGATCGATTTCCGGAATGAGGAGGATCGGAAAACCGTCCGGGGGACTCTTCTCCCGACGAATGCGGTTCAGGCTCTCGATCGCATTCGTAACCGGTATGAAATTCTCGGTGCCGAAATTCGGCCGACAAGTCCACTGTCTGATGGAGGATTGTCGCGTCCGGGACAGAGGCACCGGGAGCACCAGAATGCAGTCAGGCCGTCGCGTACGATGAGCTGCGAGCTCGAGTTGGTAGCTGGCCGCCTCTGCGACTCGCCCGGTTCTGCTGCGAGCACGTATCCGTAGTTGTCGTGTTGCCTGCTGCTCCCGAAACCATGGTCTGTAATGGAGGCACGGATGAAACGTGTGATTGGCATGGATATCCACCGGAGTTTCGGTGAGATTGCGATTTGGGAAAATGGCTGCGTCCGGCATATGGGGCGGGTGGACATGACCCGGAATGCCCTGGACAGGTTCGCTGGAGAGAAGCTGACGGACAAAGACGAGGTGGTGATCGAGGCCACCGGCGACTGCATCGCGGTGTCGCGCGTGCTGTCGCCTTGTGTGGCACGGGTCTGATCGCCAATCCGGTGCAGGTAAAGGCGATCGCCTACGCCCACGTGAAGACAGACAAGGTCGATGCGGCGACACTGACCTCGCTCCATGCTGCGGGTTTTCTGCGAACGATCTGGACGCCGTCGCCGGACGTGGAGCGCGCGCGCCGTCTTGTCGCGCGCCGGGTGCAGGTGGTGCGACACCGAACGCGGATCAAGAACGAGGTGCAAGCGATCCTGCACGCGCATCTGATCCCGCGGTGTCCGCATCCCGATCTCTTCGGCGGTCGTGGGCGAGCTTGGTTGGCGACGCAGCCAGTCCCGGAAGATGAGCAGGGTGCGGTCGAACGGCACCTGCGAGAACTGGATCGCCTCGGCGAGGATCTCGCGGCCCTGGACCGTGAGATCGCCAAGGATGCCCTCGAAGATACCGAAATCCAGCGCCTGCTGACGATTACCGGAGTGAATGTCACGGTTGCAATAGGAGTGATTGCCGCCATCGGCACGATCGACCGGGTCGACTGCGCCCGGAAGCTGGTCAGTTATTTCGAGCTGAACCCGCGCGTGCGTCAATCCGGGAATGGTTTGGCCCGACATGGCCGGATCAGCAAGGCTGGGCGCAGCCATGCCCGTGGGATGGTGACCGAGGCAGCTTGGGCGGCAGCAAAGAGCCCGGGGCCGTTGCGGTCCTTCTTTCTCCGGGTCAANGCAGCTTGGGCGGCAGCAAAGAGCCCGGGGCCGTTGCGGTCCTTCTTTCTCCGGGTCAAGGCCAAGCGCGGACATCAGATCGCGGCGGTTGCAACCGCACGCGAACTGGCGGTGATCATCTGGCACATGCTCGCAAAGCAGGAAGAGTACACCCGGAAGCGCCCCGGCCTCGTCGCCCACAAGCGCAGGAGCCTCGAGTTGCAGGCGGGATTGCCGGCCCGCCGCGGCGGCAGCAAGCGCGGACCCTCGCATGCCTACCATGTCAAGGAACCACGAGACCAGGAACTGCAGCTGGCGATCCAGGCAGAAGAAACCTACGCCCAGTTCGTCGGCGGTTGCCATCGAAAGCCTCCAAAGACCGGGGTGCGTGAGCGCCCTAAATCGGCAAGGCATCCGTAGGCAGCCTGACGGCGCTTTCAGCCGGGGGCGCCGCGCTTCGCCACAGGATCGCTCACGCGCCGTTACGATATCATCGACGCTGCCAGCTGTCACTTGACTGGACAAGTGCGGCGAATGAAAGCCGCGATATGTGCATGTCCTGCAGGGTCATGCGCCAGCGGTTTGCCGTGCTTCGCAGTACGGTTTGGGGATACGGTGCAAGATGAGCCTCGAGAGGTCACAAAAGCGCAACCGAATGCCCGCCGCGCGCTCCTCGCCAATTGATGGCTTCGCGCGCGGCGGGCATTCAGAGACGAACAAAGGCGAAACTTGCCAAAGGGGGGGGGGGCGCCAATCGCGTCCGCCTATGTGACTCCCGGAGACAGAATGGAGAGCGGACTCGGTTGGATGATCTGAGCGTCGCGGGGCAAAATTCAGCGGTCTGACACCCGAGGCGAACGAGCCGAGGGTGGGGAGATGTATTCTGTGGAGCTTGACAACCGGGTATGCCGGGCGTGCCATGTCGAGGGGATGAGCAAGAGCGAGGCGGCGCGGGTGTTCGGGATCGACCGGAAGACGGTGGCGAAGATCCTGAAGCACTCGGTGCGCCGGGCTGTCGGCGAATGAGGCCGCCGGTGCGGCCGAAGCTCGATCCCTTCGTTCCGATCATCGACCAGGTTCCGGAGGACGACAAAGACCGGCTGAAGACGCAGCGGCACACGGCGAAGCGCATCCACGAGAGGCTGCGCGACGAGCACGGGGTTACCGGCGGCATCACCATCGTGACCGGCTACGTGCGCGAGAGGAAACGCCGGCGCCGCGAGGGGTTCCGGGCCGCTGTCGCACCCGCCGGGTCACGCCCGGGTGGATTTCGGCGAGGCGCTCGGCGTGATCACTCGCCCTTGTGCTCGAACCAATGGCCAAAATGGCTCGGCGTCGAATGCAAGCTGCACTATGTCGCGATGGTCGCCATTGGGAGCGCCCTTGGTCCGGGCGACAATGGCGACGCCGCATTCGGACGCGTTTTTCATCGAGGCCTGTGGGCGCCGGAATTTCCTCGGACCTGCGCCCCGGTTCGACGGCGTCGATGACCTGAATGACTGGCTGGAAGACCGGTGCCTGAAGCGCCAGGACGATACCGTCCGTGGCCA
>NZ_JBAPKY010000130.1:0-3137 GCF_037083785.1 Roseovarius sp. D22-M7 | reverse complement strand
AAGGCGTGGCCCGTCGCCCGCAAACCGTCTGGCTGAAACCCGTATGATCGGGAAAATATTCTTCTCGCCAGACTTCTTCAGCAGCCTGTTAGGTGTCATGGCTCTACCAAACCATTGAGAACGCTGCGTAAGAACGTGTCGTCCCAGCCTGCTCGCTTGAGTTTGATGGAGAGCGAACCCTTTGATGTCTCCCGTCTGACGAGATCGAGAGCACGGCGTCGCAGGACAGCGATGTTGCCTGGAGCATTTTTCTTGCGGTTGCGTGCGGCGTCTTCGCGGAACGACACGTCGAGTTGCCAGTGCAGAGTGTTCTCGATCGCCCAATGATCGCGTACGGTATCGAGCAGCACCTCGGGGGTTGGCGTCCATGAGAGCGCGAAATACCGAGTCTCGGAGGTTGCCATGCCGTCGACCTCGCGTGTCCCCTCGATCCGGCCGAAGGCTGTAAGCCCGGGAAAATCATGATGCTTTGCCAACCCCTTGGCCGATACGACGGCGGCTGTGCGGCTCTCCTTGCGTCCGTGATTGATCTCTTCGATGCAAGCTGTCGGATGGTCGTTTCCCGCCTGCCAGAAACAGGCGTGGGCATCCGACAAGAGCGAGTCCTGGTTGGCCGTGAGGGCCAGACACCAGTCTCCGCCACCCGCGTTGATCGCTGCAACCGTACGGCGATTGCAGTGCAGCGCGTCGGCGGTGACCACCTTGCCCTTGAGCGCGATCAGTCCGAGCATCTCGAGGGCCGCGTCCAATTCCGTCCCGTGATCGGCGGTCGCGGTGGCGAGCGTCAGGCGTAGCCGGGACGCATAGGCAGAGACCATCATGCGGGTTCGCGCGGTCTCGTCCTTCTCGCGTGCCCCGCGCAGCGCCTTGCCGTCGATGGCAATCACATCGCCGTTGCACAGCAGTGCTGCGACCTCCGCAAGCACCTTGCCGAAGGCGGCATCCAGCGCCTTGGGATCGATCATCTAGAACACTGCCGAGAAGGTGTCATGCGAGGGGATGGCATGCTCCAGCTTCATGAAGTCCCTTCTGTGGTTGCCGCCCGTGATGCAAGAAGTTTCTGACCCTATTGGCGTGTGATCGAGTGCGGTCTTCTGTCAGGCCTTCTTTGTGCGGCATTCCAGAAGCCGCGGGCCGGTATGGTGATCAGCGGAGCGGGTCCATATCTGAAAAACGAGCTTGCTGCTCGTAGGGACTTACTGGTTCTCCCGGTCCGGATCTGTTCGATCGTTTTGCCCATTCAGGTCGTCGTCTTCTTACACTCCCCTGACACCGTCGCTAACGGGTCGACATGAGCATCATGCCGCACCCGCCAGCGCCGGATCCTTGTAATCTTCGTTCCTCGTCAACATCGCCCAAATCTGGCGGGCCATCTTGTTAGCCAGCGCTATTGCGACCAGCATTTTGGGCTTGCGCGCCAACATGCGTGACAGCCAGCTGCCCTCTACGATTGTGCGCCTCCCAAGCCAGCCCAATCGCGACATTGCACCAATGATCAGGAGGCGTCGGATATCGGCCTGGCCGGCCTTGGTCATACGGCCGAGGCGCTCCTTTCCTCCTGAGGAATGTTGCTTGGGCACCAAGCCCAACCAGGCCGCAAAGTCACGTCCCGTTTTAAACTGCGCCATGTCGGGTCCGAAGGCTTCCACCGCAACGGCCGTCAGCGGTCCGACACCCGGCATGGTCTGCAGGCGGCGCGCCGTATCGGTTTCGGCGGCGAGCTCCTTCAGGGCCTTGGTTTTCGCGTCGATCCTGTCGGTCTTCTCGGCAATCTGTGCCAGCAAGTCGCGACATTCCGCGGTGATCAGGGCCGGCAGGTCACAGTTGGGATCCTCGATCACCGCCTCGATCCGCTTGAGATGGCCGATGCCGGCGGGAAAGACATGCCCATACTCGTAGAGCACCGCCCGCAGTGCGTTCACCAGTTCGGTGCGCTGATGCACCAAGCGCTCACGACCGCGGAACAACATCGCTTTGGCCTGCTGGTCCTCCGTCTTGGGGGACACGAACCGCATCTCGGGCTGGCGCGCGGCGATCACGATCGCCTCAGCGTCGGCGGCGTCATTTTTCTGCCGCTTCACGAAAGGCCTGACGTATTGCGGCGCAATAAGCTTGGCGTCATGGCCGAGCTTCGCCATCTCGCGCGCCCAGTAGCTGGCGCTGCCACAGGCCTCGAACACGACAAGGCAGGATGGATGCTCAGCCATGAACCGTTGGAATTGCTCGCGCGTCAGCTTCTTGCGAAGCGTCACATGGCCCGTCGTCGTCGACCCATGGAGTTGGAAAACACGTTTTGCCAAATCCACTCCAATTATTGTATCCTTCATCTCGTCGTCCTCTCCGCTTCGTGGCTATCAGACCACTATCTTGGCACATTGCGATGNAATTATTGTATCCTTCATCTCGTCGTCCTCTCCGCTTCGTGGCTATCAGACCACTATCTTGGCACATTGCGATGCCGTCTGGGGAGGGCGGCAACCATCCCATCTGAAAAAGCTCTCTTTTGCACGACCGAAGGCTGCCATCTCGGCGCAAGATGTCGAACCGCAGAGCACGGACACGAAGGAGATCATGAGGAGTTCGCCAAGGTCATGGCGCGCGTTGCTGGCACGCGGATCGGGGACGTCATCGAAGGCGGACAGGAAAATCTGCTTGGCGGTAGGGCTCCTTGAACTGAATCCGCCACTCAGAATCCATCGCACTCCCTGCCGCAAAAGCAGAGGTTCAAGCAAGCAAGTTCAAATGCGATTCTCCTGGGCCAAGCGGGCGAACGTTACCGTCAAGCGGCTGGCCCTGCTCGGCAAAAGGCGGAAGGTTGTCTGTCTGCTGCCGGACAAACTCTCCGTCGACAAAGCCTTGGCCGACCATGTCCGGATCATCTTCAAAACTCGCAATCCGACCCCGAACGTCACCATAGAGCGTTTCGTATTGAGTTCGACGGGCGTGATTCCATAATCGATGTAGACACTCAAAATAACGTGGCGTCCCCTTGGGTTCTGTCTCGAAGGTGGTGGAAATTCCTGAGCGGCGATCTCCAGCGTTCGGACGGTTACGGTTTCATGCGGCGAGGTCAATGGGCTGGTCGGTGAGCGGCGGGTCGAGGGTTTCCCAGCCATCGACCTTTCGCATCACGATCT
>NZ_JBAPKY010000129.1:0-3250 GCF_037083785.1 Roseovarius sp. D22-M7 | reverse complement strand
CGCCGGCCATCCGAAAAACCGGATCGACGAACTCCTCCCTTGGAACTTCCAGACGTCAAGCTGAAAAGCCCGTGGGGCCCAGCTGGCGCTTACGTTCAACACCCAGCGGATCGACCATATCTACCAAGATCCGCATGTCCGTCAGCACCGACTTTGCCATGAACAAGACCGATCGCCGAGGGGAAATGTGATAATCCGGGATGGAGCAGCTATATGAACATCATCCACCTAGCACCACAGCGCAACATACCCGCGGGTCTGCCAAACCTATTCACCCAACCAGTATGCGTGCTTCAGCCCATGATACGCCACGTTCCTTAGCTGTGGTTTCCACCATCTCTGCGACCTTGAAAGCGGCGTCCAGAAAGCCATTCGGTACCTCCAGTGTTTCTGGGTCCAAGGCCTTACGTTCTCTCTCGCAGGCCGTCCAGTAAGCCGCATGAATCGCATCAACTGCAATCGCAATGATTTGCGCAGGGTCGTCGGCTTTAGTGGGAGTAGACGGTGCGAGTTGTCTTGTAGCCAAGTCCTGACGAGCCTTGGCAAGCTCTTCTCGCAACCTGATGATTTCGGCAATTGCCAGAGAGTCTGACATCATGATAATCTTTTGGAGTTTCCAAATATTGGAAGTTTCATTTTCAAAGAGTGCAAATGTTTTTACGATCTTTCCCCAAGACAGGCTCCTCATTATTTATCATAATAATCGTTAGTACTCTGTTTATTTTTTGCAATGTGGAAATTTTATTCAGGCGGATTTTTGCCAAATTATCTAATATTAAGGTATAGTTGTAGGGTCCCGGACGATCACATAGACCCTCGCCGGCACGCTCTCTTCATGGCAAGATCGATCCTGCGCGAGGTTCGGGACGGAGGGCGAACATGCTGATTTCTCTTCACAAGCAAGCGTCGATGACGCCGAAGATCCGGGCCGCGATCCAGGCGAGCACTGAGCCGGCCTGAGTTTTGGCGGAGTGATACGGCATCTCCGAGCAGACCGTCTGGAAATGGCGCAAGCGGGACAGCGTTCACGACCGCAGTCATACCGCACACAGGCTGTAGACGACGCTGACGCCCGCACAGGAGGCTGTCGCCGTCTCTCTTCGCAGGACCCTCCTGCTGCCGCTCGACGACCTGCTCGCGGTGGTGCGGGAGTTCCTCAACCCGGGCGTCTCGCGTTCTGGGCTCGACCGCTGCCTGCGGCGGCATGGCGTGTCGCGGCTGCAGGATCTGAAGCCGAAAGCACCGAAGCCCGCGCACAAGCCGTTCAAGGCCTACGAGCCCGGCTACCTGCATGTCGACTGACCTGCCGCAAATGGCAGACGAGGAACGACGCCGGTATTTGTTCGTGACGATCGACCGCGCCACTCGCCGGGTTTTTGTCCGTATCTATCCCGCGAAGACGGCAGCCAACGCCCGCCGGTTCCTGCGCGACCTCGACCGGGCGGCGCCGATGAGGATCAAGCGGGTCCTCACTGACAACGTCCTATGTCGGGAAAATCTGGCTGCTTAGGTCAGCAGGTCATAGAACGCCCGTCGACCCCCTCAAGGACTGGCATCGCGACAAGCCGGGGCTATGCAAGAAGCGGCCCTACAATCACGCGGGATGTGACACTTAGGGATATGCCTAAGCCTCCTGGTTCAGGCCCAGGTGTTCGGTCGAAAATGGGGCCAGTTCATGTAAGAGCAGCGACGCATCACTTGGGGTGCAGGAACCTGCTGTACTGGGCCACCATCCGATCTCTCAAAAGAAGAGGTGGTTTTGGCACTTCACCCAAAGGAACATCCAAGTAATTGAGGCTTAACTTACTTCAGAGCGCATAGAAAAGCCAGCTTTTCGCTGAAAACCTCACCTCCCTATAAAGAGAGGCCGCGCCACCCTATGACGGGGCGCCAGAGGGTTGGTTGCAAACATGCAACACTGAAGAATTTTGAACATGATGACATGTAATGCATTGAAATATCGAAAATAAAGTTAAAGATTTAGAAATATTTGACGAAGAGGGTGTAAGATGAGTTTCTGAGTGTCGAGTAGCGATCCAGTATGGTGAGGTATGTCGGAATATATGTACGATAGAATGGCGAAAATCGTCTCCGAGCTTCATGCAGAGCTTGACGCCCTTCCTCCCACAGAGGAGACCCAAAGATTAAAAATCGTCTACATATGCTGGGAAAATTTACTTGCGGCAAAAGCAGATCAAAGTCGCAGTAACCCCCAAGAAGATCCAAAAGACGAATTGTGATCGGCTTACTTATCTCGGGGAGAAGCATATTTCTCCACATTACCGTAAGCGGCGTCTGAAGGGCACCGGGTTTCAGCTTGACGGCTGAAAGTTCCAAGGAAGCAAGTCGTCGATGCGGTGTTGCGGATGGCCTGCTGCACCTCAACGCCCAAACGCGTGAGAAACTCGTTCATAGTCTCCATGGAGAAACTCAGTAACCGGCCGATTGAGCTTGCAGTTACCCACAAGTCGTGTGGCAACTTGAATCATCCACCAGACTTGGCATTGCTGGCTTCGATACGATCGTGATTCGTCATGGTGCACCGAATGGATCGAGGTGCAGGCATGGGGCAGAGTTGGGTGGAAAAAGAAACCGCCGGGTGTGATCTGGGGGATGACCGGTTGAACCGGCGCCTTGGGACGATGCTTGAGCCTCTTGGAGAGCGGCCGGGGAAATCGCTGCCCACGGCGTTTCAGGACTGGTCGAATACCAAGGCGGCCTACCGCTTCGTCTCGAACGACAGTGTCAGCGAGGAGAAGATACTCGAGGGCCATTTCGCCGCGTCGGCCCTGCGCATCCGGGCCACTGACGGTCCCATCCTGATCCTTCAGGACACGACGGAATTCTCCTTCAAGCGCTCGGCTCCGGAGAAGGTGGGGTTCACGAAGATATCCACCGGACGCAAGCTCAAGGAAGGTCGCCACCAGAAACACGCGATCTGCGGGCTTTTGATGCATGCCAGCATGGCGATCACGCCGGACGGGCTGCCGCTCGGGCTGACGGCGGCCAAGTTCTGGTCGCGGGACAAGTTCAAGGGGACCGCTGCGCTGAAGCGCCGGATCAACCCCACCCGGGTGCCGATTGACCAAAAGGAAAGCATGCGCTGGCTCGACAACCTGCGCCGCTCCACCGAACTGACGGGCGCGCCCGAGCGTTGTGTGCACATCGGCGATCGGGAAAGCGACATCTTTGAGCTCTACTGCCTGGCCGAGGAACTCGGGACCGGGTTCCTCGTCCGCAGTTGCGTCGA
>NZ_JBAPKY010000128.1:0-3302 GCF_037083785.1 Roseovarius sp. D22-M7 | reverse complement strand
TCCTCCACGGAGAAACTCCTTCCCTATTCCAAGACAGGGACGGATTCCCAGAAATCATAAGTCAGAAGAAGGTGGGCCCCAGATCGCGCTTACAGCGGCGCGTCAAAAGCGCAGCCATGTTTCAAACACCCGCCGCAGCAGGAAGCCACGCGCCAGCGATACGACGACGAATACCAACCCGATCGCCAGATGCTCGCCAAGCGCGGCCTCGATCCCGAACCATGGGAACACGACGATCTGTGTGACGATCGCCAGGACGTAGCCGAGGGAGACATTCGTGGCGGCCTCGACCATCGACATGGTGCGCGTCTGCATCAGGCTGCATCCTTCTGTTCGTGTTCGCGGAGACGCCCTCTCCTCCGGTCCTTCCATGGACCTCCAGCCGACGGAGTGATTAGTCTGCACTGACGCAATCCGAGAGGAGCGAGTTTCGACATGACAAAGCACACGAACGACGATNTCGTTCCCGCCGCTCGACCGATCGCACCAAAATCGGTCGACGCCTTCATCGACCGAATGAAGGGTGTTGCTGCAGGCGAGCTGAAAAGTCTCGAGGAGGTCGTTCTCAATACCAAGGTCCGGGTATTCGGCAACGTCGCCATCGCGATGGCGGTGTGTGGCATGTCCGAAAACGGTTCCGAACCCCAGCGCGGTGTGGAGGCCATCTTGCTGGTCAAGGATCAGGGCCGCTGGCGCGTTGCGGCTCAAGCCTGGGACATGGAGACGGCCGAGAAAATGATCCCCGCCGAATTGCTCGACGGGAACTGACCGCAGCTTGCATCACGCCGCATCCTTCTGTTCGCCGTCACCCAGACGCTCCGTCTTCGCGTCCCCGTAGGTTCGGCCGTCGCCATCGAGGATCGCGTCCTTCCCGGTTTCGGCCTGCCAGCGCTCGACGGCGACATCGACATAGGCCGGGCTGATCTCCATCGCGAAGACGCGGCGGCCATTGGCCTCGCCCGCCATGATCTGAGACCCGGACCCGGCGAACGGCTCGTAGCAGACACCGCCGCGGGCCACGTGCTGGCGCATCGGGATGCCGAACGCGTCGAGTGGCTTCGGCGTCGGATGATCGGGGCGCTCGTCCTTCGTGAAACTGGGCATCTCCCAGGTCGAGGGCAGCGTCTGCTCGGCCACCTTCGGCGGGCGGTTCGGGCGGCGCCAGCCCATGAAACAGGGCTCGTGCTTCCAGAGGTAATGCGACCGGGTGAGCACCCCGCGATCCTTCACCCAGATGATCTGCTGGTGCACGAAGGCCCCGGCCTTTTCCCAGCAGGCTTCCAGCATCGCCTGTCGGCGCGAAGCGTGCCAGCAGTACCAGGCCGCATCCTCGGTGATCGCCTCGGCGACGGCGGCGGAAATGAAGCCGTCATAGAGTTCGGCCCCTTGCGAACTGTCGTCCCATGTATTGCCGTAGGACTGCGACCAATCCTTGTTGCGGGTCGGGTGGTTCGAGCCGTCATAATCCACCAGATACGGCGGATCGGTCGCGAACAGCACCGCGCGCTCGCCACTCATCAGGCGGCGGACCTCCGTCTCGCTGGTGCTGTCGCCACACAGCAGCCGGTGGTCGCCGAGGATCCACAGATCGCCGGTGCGCGACGCCGGATTGCGCGGCGGTTCGGGGATCACCACCGGCGGCGTGGAGCCTCCGTCGCCGCCCGCTTCCTCGTCGCTGTCGGCGACATAGGCCAGCAGCTTGTCCAGCTCGCCGTCGGAGAACCCGACCAGCGACAGGTCGAAATCCTCGGCCAGCAATTCGTTCAATTCCGCCGACAGCAGCGCCTCGTCCCAGGTGCCAAGTTCGGTGAGTTTATTATCAGCGATCCGGTAGGCGCGCCGCTGCGCCTCGGTCAGATGGCCCAGCACGATCACCGGCGCTTCCGTCAGCCCCAGCTGCGTGGCGGCAAGCACCCGCCCGTGGCCCGCGATCAATTCGCCGTCGTCCGCGACCAGACAGGGAACCGTCCAGCCGAACTCGGCCATGCTGGCGGCGATCTTCGCGACCTGGTCCGCGCCGTGCTGCTTGGCGTTCTTCGCATATGGCTGGAGCCTGGCCAGCGGCCATTGCTCGATCCGCTCGGGGGCGAAGGCGAGGGTCATTTTGATGATCCTGTTCGATTGGGTGCGGAGGGGAGCAAGAGCGAGAAGGGCGAAAACACGCTGGGTCCGGATTGCCTTCACAAGGCGCCGACCAGCATGATCCGGACCACTTGCCCGGATCGGCTCTGCATCGTCCTGAGTTTACAAACATATCACTGGCAGATTATCGTCTGTCGTGTTTCTGGGAGGCTCTGACACCGATGACTCCGCATGACGGCGAGTATTTCGGCAGCGCAGATCAACAGGCACTGCTGCGACGCGGCAGGGCGATGTTCGACTTGATCGGCGACGATGCGCGCTTCGGATATTATGGACGCACAGTCGGGCTCGCCTCTTCCGACTCCGGGTCAATCGACATGCTCGCGGCTCTGGCCAAACTGCAGGGCAACAGCAATTGCGCGATCCTGCCTGATGCGGACCTGCCCCGGTGGCGTGCCGCGGCCGAGGCGCGGGGCCTTGTGCCAGTCCACTATGCTCGCTGGTCGGGCGCGGACGCGGCGATGCAGGCCGCCCGCGAGATCGTCGGCAGTCATGCATTGCCGGACGATCTGACGATTGTGCGCATTGGACCGGAGGCGCCGGACGCGCACCTATCCCAACTGGCTGCGCTATCTCTCGCCTGCGGGGTCCTCCCTCCGGCAGGATCGGCCTTGCGCGGTCTGGACAAGCCGGGGCTCGCCCTGTTGGCGCTGGATGGCAGCGGGCGCGGTGTTTCTTGCGCGGCGGCAGCGTCCTACCTTCATGATCGACACCCGCTTGCCCGACAGTGCTGGTGGGGAATGCTCGCGACGATCCCGGAGCGCCGCGGCCAGCGCCTCGCGCTCGTCCTCGGGGCGATGGCCATGTTGGACGCATCCGAACGGCTGGGCTTCACCGAGGTGTTCACGGGCGTCGAACCCGGCAACGCCGCATCCGAAGCCGTGTGTGAGCGCCTCGGTCTAACGCGAGAAACGAGCAGCGTTTTGGGTGTCGCCGATCCAAGCCTGTTGCCGGGTGGGCGAATGACTAAATAGCCGCGTCCTCAGCGCGAGGTGGACTCCGACGATGCGGAATCCGGTGGATTCCAAGGTGGACTCCCAAGCGCCAGGTATCCACCTCGGAGTCCACCGTAAGCGCGATCTGGGGCCCACCTTCTTCTGACTTATGATTTCTGGGAATCCGTCCCTGTCTTGGAATAGGGAAGGAGTTTCTCCGTGGAG
>NZ_JBAPKY010000127.1:0-3398 GCF_037083785.1 Roseovarius sp. D22-M7 | reverse complement strand
CGTCCCGCGCATCGTCATCCCCCTACATGCCGTGCAAAGGGTGAATCACGTTCTCAAATCCATGTCGAGGCGGGGTTTTTCAGCAGCCTGCTAAGGGCTCGCTCTCGATCAAGCTCAAGCGCGCTGGCTGGGATGACGACTTCCTTCGTAGGATGCTCAACGGTTTAGCCGAGACGTGAAGCCAACTGCGATTGCCCTGGGCGACGGGGTGGACCATGCAATCACACGCGATCATGCGCCGCTTCCGGCCCGGCGCCCCGCGCACTCCGATATGCGGGGTCTCCGCGCCCGGGTCTCCGCCCCGCTTTTTGTCCGCCATTCAACATTTCCTTCGAGGCCTTCAATAAGGCGTCGAAGGTGTCCCGGAAAACCGTGCCCCAAGCCAGTTCACATTGTCACATGAGCCTCCTTGGTCCGGCGGCATCGTGCGCCTGCATCGGCACGCCGAATCCGGCAAGCATAGCCTTGGGATCAGTTTGGAATCACGATGTTCCGTACAATTTGGAGTGGCATTGGGAGAGATGAATAATCCACTTGATTGACAAGCGCTCCTCTTCTGATGGAAGGACATTCCGGAAATTCAATAATAGGTTGTCAAATGTGACGTCAAAACGTTCTAAAAGGCACGAGTCCACGGTTTCAAGACCTTCCACCCCTTGATTTCAAACCACGAAACCGAGAAATTAAATAAATATGAGTGAAAGACGTCGTCGCGAGGCTGCGACCGTCTTATTTATGGGGAATGATTGTGCCACAACAGATTTTCGATTCGTTTGACAGCTTCGACGCGGACACTTGGAATCGTTCCGATTTTGCCGTTTCAGCCACATGGAACCAGACCGCCTGGGAGGCGGACTACGTCGAGGACGGCGACGGCGTCCTGCGGCTCAGGCTGGATGGCGCCGACAAGGATGGCAAGCCCTTCACGGGTGCCGAGCTCCAGTCGGAGGAGCATTTCACTTACGGCTCGTTCGAGATGAGACTGAAGACCTCGGGCGAACCGGGAACCGTCTCGGCTTTCTTTCTCTATACCGGCGAGTTTTTTGGAGCCAGTGAACAGAACGAAATCGATTTCGAGTTTCTTGGAAACAATCCCTCTCAGGTGAGCATAAACTATTACTATGGGACCGACAAATTCGCCAATTACATCGAGGAAGACATAGAGCTCGGCTTCGATACCTCCGCGGATTTCCACGACTACCGGATCGACTGGACGCCCGACGCGATACGCTGGTTCGCGGATGACCGGCTGTTTTACGAGATTCGTGCCGAAGACGCACCGCTGCCCATCCCGGACAAGGATATGCTGGTCTACTCCAGCCTGTGGACGGGGGATGCCAACCTCGAGGATTGGCACGGGCCTGTCGATCAGGAGATCGACACGTCCATGTCGCTCGACTCGTTCTCCTACACCCCGGCGCTGCTGTCGCTCCCGGTGGACCAGACGGGTGCGGTGACATTCGCCGGGACCTCGGAGTCGCTTGTCATCGACATGGCCGCGGGAACCTATTCCCAAGCGGCGAAGGTCCTGGCGATCGGTGACTCGCTCACGGTCGGATTTGTGGACGTCAACGACCCCAGCACGGAGCCGGAGAAGCTCGACGGGTACCGTCTCGATCTGTTCGACTCGATCGTACAGGCCGGCGGCTGGTTCGATTATGTCGGGTTTCTGGAAAGCGGTCCCGATGAGATGATGGACAGCGCCCACAGCGCGGTCGGCGGCACGCCCTTGCGGGACATCATCAGGAACGATGGCTTCGCCGGCCCGGTGGATCTGTCCGACAATCTCGATGCGTTCTCGCCCGACATCGTGTTGTTCATGGCAGGCACGAACGATTTCAACAGGGACGCGGATATTTTCTTCGGCGCCAGTTTCCCGAACCTCATCGACAACATCGGCACGGCGATCGACCAGTTCCTCGCCATGCCGGACAGCGAGGACGCGTATTTCGTCGTCTCGACACTGGCGCCGAAACTCAAGGCGGGTGTTCCGGAGATCTTTGCCGACTATCTCAATCATGGCTATTCGACCGTCGACGGTGCGCCGGTCGTCGGCGATGCCGGCAACGGCACCTACCAACCCGGCATCATCGCGACCGTCGGGGCGCGGACGGCGATTGATCCCAACATCCTGCTGTTCAACAACCCGGTCGATGTGAGCGGTCTGTCCCCTGACGAGATCCACTTCACTGAGGCGGCCTACACGGAATATGCCGCTGATCTCGCGGCGTTTCTGCAATCGGAAATCGGCCTGACGGGAGGAACTTTCGGCGGAGCGCCGCAGTTCCTGCAGCCGACACGGCATCTGGTCGGCAGCGATGCGGGTGACCGCATTTTCGGAACCGACGGCAACGACACCATCGACGGGGGCGGCGGGGCCGACTACGTCGATGGTGGTGCCGGTGCAGACACGATCCTTTTCGGCGGCGACACGCTGGAAGGCACGCTCGACAAGGTCGCGGGCTTTTCCATCGCTCAAGGAGACCGGATCAACCTGTTCAGGATGGCGGAGCATTTCGGCTGGTCGGCCTCGCAGACGCTCGCCAATCTCGTGCTCGAGGATGTCGCGACCGGCGTGCGACTGAAGATCGATACCGGGTCGACGATCGAGACCTTCGCGGAGATCCTCGATCAGACGGCGGCAACCATCGGCACCGTGATCCAGGCCGATCCGCTGCCATCCGCCGATGACGACCGAAACCTTTCGCTGACCGCGCCGGATCTTTTCATCGACGACACCGAAGCCACTTCGGTCGACGTCTCGCTTGTCGGGCTCGATGCCGATGCGACGGGTGTCATCAAGCTGACGGACGGCATCTACAGCCTGACCCGCGTGGTCCGGTCCGAAGGGACATACAGCTTCGATATCTCGGGTATGGCCGATGGTGCGATCACAACGTCGATCACGGCAAGCACCGCCAGCGGTGAAAGCCTGACCCTGCCCGGCGACACGATTTCTCTGGCCGGACCCATGCCGCCTTCGGCCGATGACGATCGCAATCTCGTGGTCTCGGCCCCCGATTTCCGGATCGACGCGGCCGAGGCGGAAGCCATCACGATCGATGTCTCCGGCCTAGATAGCGATGCAACGGCCGTCGTGACGGCGAGCGATGGCATCTCGACGGTACCTTCGGGCGTGATCGGCGCCGACGGCACGGTAACGCTCGACATCTCGTCGCTGCTCGACGGCCCGGTGACGACGCAGATCGTCGCGACGGATACCGGCGGTGCGACCACGACAACCTCCGGACCCACGCTGACGCTGGATACCAGGGTCGACACGACGGCAGACGAAGCGCCGTTCCTGTCGCTTTCTGCGGCGGATGCGAGCATCGATGCGAGCGAGGTCGGGGCGGTCGAGTTCACGCTGTCGGGGCTCGACGCCGACGCGACGGCGG
>NZ_JBAPKY010000126.1:0-3543 GCF_037083785.1 Roseovarius sp. D22-M7 | reverse complement strand
GTGTCGCAACTCGGTATGACAGGTGCCCCAAGGTCTTCCTCTCGGCGATCGCGCTCGCCGCGACTGTCATCTATTGGTTATGAGTCCAGACCCTAAACGGAAATAATCATTATATTTTTTTAGCAGCCTATCAAAGCACGTATCAAGTCAAGCTGCTCACCACTTCTCGGGGCACTACCTGAATCGCCGAAACGCTGGTCTCGGGTTTCAGGCCTAGTGGTGCCTCCGCGACCAGATTGGCCATGTCATTTGCCCCCATCCAGATCAGGTAGTCTTCCTCGGTGACTTGCTGATCCTGCGCAAGCCATCGGCCGGGCTCACAATGGCAATATCCGTAGCGAAGATGCGCGCCCTTCGCGGCCAGGTTCTTGGGCACCAGCGCGAAAACAAAATTCGGCTCCCAAGTCGCGACCATTATCTCGAGCAACACGCGCGACAAAAGCGCCGTCGCGCCTTGACTGCGCGGACCGCCAAGACCTCGAGCGCGAAGCCAGAAATCACCTTGGTAACAGACCCTTCCCGTAATTACATGAAGCGCTTCGGGACCCGAATAAAAGGTTCGATCTGGGTCGGATGTCGAGCCGGGGGTGATATATTTGTAGCGATGGTCATTGAGATGCCTGCCGAGTGTGATCCCCGACAGGTCGAGCAGCCGCACGGCCTGAGTATGGATCAACTCTCCGTATGAATCGAAAGCGCAGACCCAGAATCCGTTCGTACGATCGACATACGAACTCGCCACATCGAACATCGGGTAGATCGGGCCGCGGTCGTGCTGCTGGTTCCGGTACGTTCGATATTTTGCGAAGTCATCGCCAAACTCCAAACGGATCCCCGCCTTTTCAAGTTGAGACAGGATACCGGACACATTCATTGTCATAGTGAACAATTTACTTGGCAACATAACCATCTGACCTTTCTTATCCCACTACTTTCTTCAATCTTCAATCATATCGTCAATGGTACGTTTCCAACGCCTAAAATTGACAGAAAATTTTACTGTCCTGGTTAATTGCAATAATGCATGACCCCAAGCTGTATTCTTGGCTGTCTGGGCGCTCTGTCGATGGCGTGGATGCCCCTCCCGGCCGCATCGCAATGTGCCAATGTGATGCGTGTGCAACAATCACGACAGGAGAGAGCATGCAAGACGGCGCCGGCGACACGCGCAAGTGCTACGACGCGGCCGCTGACCAAAGCGCACAGGCCGCATCCCGCCCCGCAAGAACGTCAACCCGTATGGACCGGGCCAGATACACAGGGTTTATGACCCGCCGGAAGCGGCAGTTAAGTACATCAACGAGCGGCAGTATTTCTCGGAATCATGGGCTTGCCGTATGCTCGGCGCCGGGCATCCGATCACGGCGCCATCCTAAAGAACAATGACCGGCACCGCACCCGCTACGGCGAGGATCGCAAGGCCGACCAGAACGAAAACACCGTCCCAGGTCAGCAGCGCGATCGAGAACGACAGCACGGCAGCACCGAGGATCGACGACGAAAACGAATGTGCGCCCTCGGCGAGGTGGGGGTTGGGCATGAGAAGCGCGGCGGTGGCTCCGCGGTCGGGGCGCAGACGGCGCCGAAGATGCAGGCCAATGCAGGCCGAGGTGTCGCGGGTGTCACGCGGCGCCCGGATGCGGGTGAGTTTGCCCTGCTGGCCGACCCGTGCCTCATCCCGACCCGCAGGGCCGCGCAGCGAAACGACATCTCCAGGGGTTTGTCCCGGGCGGGATCCGGCAGGGGGTCGGTTACGGTCGCGGCGACGTTTTTGTGAACGCCTGTTGGGCCCCGGGATCGGAGTTTGGGTGCTTCCGGCGCACCGAGAGCCGGCGAAATCCGGGCGCGGCCAACGGCTTGCCCACCCCGCGCTCGTGCGTGGCGACGCGAGAGGCGCACCTCGATCCTGCGCTGAAGGTCGACGCGCCGCCAGCGCACCACCCACGTCCACGGCANCCCTCCAGCACCAGTGCGATCGCCGGCATGCGCCGCGCCGCCTTGGCATCCTTCGCCGTCGCCGCCGCAACCCGAAGCGCGCGCGCCGACAAGTCCGTTCGTGCAACCGCAACCGCCATCGAACCCTCCATGCTTCGATGAAAGGGCCTCACAGCAGTGAACCGAAGGGAAGCCCGCGAGGGTCACCGACAGGGGCCGTTGGTATTAGATCATCGGGACCAACCAATCAGTCGAAATGATTGGATTCCCTCTACTTGTTGGCACCTCCAGCCGCGGGCTGCCGGCTCAGGCGCCCATGGTCCCGATAAGGAGCTTGTCAGGATTGACGGCAGATCCTAAACCGCTAAGCGAAGGCCGTCGCAACGGCACATCGATCTGATTGTCGCCACCGCCGGAAAGCCCGGCACATGAGGAGAGAAACGCGACGAAGCCAGCCACGATGGCGTTTGCCGCGGCGCTGACGCTGCCGGTGGGGTTCGCTGGCGCGCAAGACGCCGACACGCCCCAAGCAGAGGTCACCGCTGAAACCGTCCTCGCTACGGTCGACGGCACCAACATCACGGGTGGGCATCTGCTGCTGATGCGCGGCCAACTCCCACAGCAGTATCAGGGCCTTCCGCCCGGGCAGCTTTATCAGGGATTGTTGCAGCAGGCGATAAGCCAAACGCTGCTCGGGGACGCCGTGGATGCGCTGACTCCCGAGGCGCAGGTTGCGCTCGAGAACCAGAAACGAGCGCTGCGCGCGGAAGTCGCGATGCAGGCGCTGTCGGAGGAGGCGGTTACCGAGGCGGCGCTGCAGAAGGCTTACGCTTTGCGCTACGGCGACGCAAAACCCGCGAAGGAGTATCGCGCCGCCCACATCCTTGTCGAGACCGAGGAAGTGGCGGCGGCGCTACGAGCCGAGCTGGAAGCCGGCGCAGAGTTCGCGGCGCTCGCGCAGGAACATTCCACCGGCCCCTCCGGCCCGAAAGGCGGCGACTTGGGATGGTTCGCGCAGGGCACCATGGTGGCCGATTTCGAGGAGGCGGTGGCGGCACTTGAGTCCGTGGAGCTTCCGAAGCCGGTGGAGACGCAGTTCGGCTGGCACCTTCTCCGGTTTGAGGACAGCCGCACCGAGGAAGTGCCGAGCTTTGCGGACGTGCGCGCAGATCTTAGCCAGTCGCTGCAACGCGCGGCGATTGAAGCCCGGCTGCAGGCACTGCGAGCTGAGGCCGAGATAACCGCGACCGACCCGGGCGAGATCGACGTGGACTTCCTCAACAACGAGACGCTGTTTCTGGAGTAGCGCGGGGATGCTTCGACCCTTGCGCGCAAGGCCGGCAGCCACATCTTGCGGACGTCTGGATAACGCAATGGAAGGCTGTGTCATCTCGATGTGCTGATCGGACAGGCGAGGAAGATATCGGAACTCGATTGCACGAGCCGATCCCTTGGTTTGTTTCGTGCGTTCCCGGACCTTCGAGAACGTGCTCTCAATAGGGTTTGAAGTGCAGAGTAAGCGCCAGCTGGGCCCCACGGGCTTTTCAGCTTGACGTCTGGAAGTTCCAAGGGAGGAGTTCGTCGATCCGGTTTTTCGGATGGCCGGCG
>NZ_JBAPKY010000125.1:0-3601 GCF_037083785.1 Roseovarius sp. D22-M7 | reverse complement strand
GGTAGCGGGCGGGGGATGGCTTGCTCATACAGCCCGTGTAACCGCATGGATTCACGATGTGAATCGTCAACAGTCAAAGTTGTGCAACAACGCCCCGTGCCAGGCCCAAGCCTTTCCAGCATCTGATAGTTTGATCCGGGGCCTGCCCGAAGGGCCAGGAAATTGTCACCGTTCGGATTGAGCCCACACACTTTGAAGACGTCAGGCGCATAGGCCTGCACCGTAATTGGGGCGGTCAACGCAAGAGCGGTAAGTAGGATAAAGAACATGCGCATCGAAATATCCTCTCGGCCAAAGTTTCTGGACAAAGGCTATCATGCGACCGTGAAACCGTGAAGCGATTTGAGAAACGCCGCGTTTAACGCTCGGCGTATCCTTCAGGGGGGGGGGTGTCGGATTGTCATGACGAGCGTGCCTTTGGCATTTTCGGCCATCCATCCCTTGCGCATCAGCAACCAGCCGTGAATTCCTCAAATACTCTCCGGTGAAAAGATATCGCCATAAATCGTCTCGACACGCTCCACTTCCTCATCGGTGAGGGCGGAGAATTCCTTCTCCCTGGCACGGCTCGATAGCGCTCCACCATTTTGATCAAGGAAGCGGAAGAGCAGATCAGCGGTGCGCTCGGGCATGTCGATCATGCTCTCTATGCGGCGGCGGAATTCATCATAGCGGCGCAGGAAGGCGGTCTCATACGGCAGGTCGTGCTCGATGGTTTGCTTGACGCATTCATAGAGAAATTCGGCGTGCGGCGTTGCATCGAAGAAGCGGTAGAAATCGCCGGTGTCGTTCAGAACCCGGACGTTGAATTTCTCGGTCGGCTCCCAGCGGATCAGCGGCAGAAGACGCTGCGAATAGGATTCGAGTGTGTCGCGGTAATGGTCGATCCGATCCAGGATCGCGGCGGAGACAGGGAAGACAACGCCGCGCGGATTAAAGCCGCGCTCGGCCAGTACATGATGAATCAGGTAGCGGTGCAGGCGGCCATTGCCGTCCTCGAACGGGTGAATATAGACGAAGCCAAAGGCCAGGATCGCGGCGGCAATGACCGCATCCATATGCTGCGCGGGGCCACGGTCGAAGGCGATCATGCCGGTGAGCAGTGATTGCAGGTCTTCCGGCCGTGCGCTGATGTGATCGGGCAGTGGCAGGCGGCTCTCGCGATCATGATCGCCCACAAAGCCGCCTTCGGCGCGGAAGCCCATCTTGATGAAGCGGGCATCGCCGATGACGATGCCCTGCAGGCGCAGCAATTCGTCCTCATCGAGGAATTGTTTGCCGGCTTCGCCGATTGCGCGGCCCCAGCGCTGTATGCGGTCTTGCGGCGGGCTTTCGCCTTCGATTGCGTAGCTCGACTTTGAGTCCTTGAGCAGCAGGAAGGCGGCGGTGCGGGCGAGCACGTCGCGCGGCACGTCCGCGATAATGTCCTCGGCCTGTTGCGCCAGGTTATCGGCGATGAAGCCTTCGAGCTTTTGTGTCCTGAAGACCAGTGGGCAGAATTCCGGGGTGCCGGGCAGGTTGTTGCGAAGCCGGTAGCGCGGCGCGGTCTCCCCTTCGATGCCCCATTGCATATCGGGATCAAGCACCGGGACGTATTTTCCGGTCTTTGCGTCGGGCAGGTCCAGGACGTCCCCGCAAAGCCATTCATAGAGAAACCAGATGCGGCGGGCATAGGTGCCAGTCGGTTTGTTGCGCACCAGCGCTTCGATGGGAGCCGGACCGGTCGCGCCGAACAAGCGCTTGAGCACGGCGAGATCGAGACCCTCATACTTTAGGGCGAAGGTCAGGTGGCCTTCCAGAGTGGACTCCGGGGCATGGCGCGGTGTCATGATCCGCCAGCCCTCACGCTCAATGACACGGTGATGTTCACCGGTCGCGCTCAATATGCGTGGCAGCGGCGCTCCCGGATCGTATGCCTCTATCAGAGCGCTGTAGCCAGCCGGTGTGGCCGTTTCGGGAAGCCGTCTTTCCTGAAAAACGGTCACTGGTCCTGAAAACTGGTTCTTGTTGGCCGCCGCCATGAATTTCCGCGCCTTGTAAGTGTTAACGGGGTTCTGAGAGGCCGTCTCCCTGAAATTTGATTCTACCATGTGAAAAACAGTTCTCATAGTAAATTCTTGTGAACATTGGTTCCGTCGTGCTCGCCGCCGCCCTTTGCCTGCGGGCGGAGCGGGCTGTCGTGAACCGAGCTCGCCTGTGGCGGTCTCGGCCATGCGGTGTCCATCCCTTGCGCAACATCGGCTACCCGCTCAAATCGAAGGCGCGTCATATCTTGAACGTAATGGTACAGAAAATTTGCTCTGCATTTTTCTCAGCGGAGCGACCGTCCTATATTCCTTCTATATTCATCAATACGGCCAGCGCCAGGCGATCCGGGCGCCCTTCAATGCCGCCGCGCACCATAAGCCGCTGCACGTGGTTGTGGTAAATGCCACCGAGCGGCGCCATGTATCTGAGCCGCATGGCCACATCTGGCATAGCGTGCTTTCCGAAATCCCGATCAATCCCGGAAGTGGCCTTGTCGTACCGTGCCAGGCAGGCATCATCGTCTACGTGCGCGCCTGAGGCTTGAAGTTGACCAGCGATCTCACCCGCCCAACGCCGGTGACGGTGCAACTTTCCGGCGTCCAGCATGACGCTCGCCGCCCGCACATCCTCACAAACTGGCAGGAGCGACGCGGCAACATGTTCTGCTGTCTTCGGTATGCGGGGCAGAACCAGTCCGGCGCTGAGATGGCTGGCCTTGCGCATCTCATCCCAACGATGATGACTGTCTGTAACTATTAAGGCCCCCGTTGCCTGCGCGATCATCAGCATCATCTCGAAGTTCGGGACGCAATGGAGTATATTGAACTGACCGCCATCTTCACCGCCGCGATAGACTCCATCCCGCAGCAAAACGAACGGCTCCTCATCTCGGATATGATCCAGCCCGTTATGGAACTGATTGATTTCTTCTTCAGTTGCATGCGCGTCTATGCGCCGCATCATGGCCTCCTGGGCGTCCCTGGGAAGCATGCACAGCATTTGCTTGAAGTCATCTTCCTGTAGCCGCTTCATGATCTCGACATCTCGCGCAGCAAGGCTTACGCCTTTACCGCGCCCTTCAGCCAGTTCCATGACCGACCATTGCAACTGCGGATCGAGCGAAGCCGGATCGGGGAACAAGTTCACATGCCCGCTTTCAATCAACGGGGCCAACTGCATGAACAGAGACAGGTTTTTCAGCGTTTGGACCAGATAGCTATGCGGATTTTCTAGCGGACTGAATTTCTTGTTCATCTGCCTGGGATGGATGAACGGATTCTGGACGAGCACTGTTCCAAAGTACAAGCACGCATTGGCGACGCTGAAGGACGTCGTACGCGGGTCAAGTAACCCGGCATACAGCGCGCGCGGTTCCCCATCCGGCTTGGGAAGAAGCTCAAAAACGTCGGTCTCAATGGGCCATAGGGCCCCGTGCAGAGCGTGAATATCCCGGACCTTGTCTTCGTCCAGATCACGGCGTGTTGATTGTCGCTGAGATCTGACCCGGCAACCACCAAAATTGTCACTGAGAACTGACCCATGTGCAACCTTTCCCCGGCTTGAACCAGCTGGG